>DASYTB010000540.1:0-7219 GCA_036002705.1 Verrucomicrobiia bacterium | reverse complement strand
GGATAAAGCGCTCCAATCGTTTCCCAATGAACCGGAACTTCTCGCCGCCAAAGGCGTGGCTCTCGCGCGCTCGGGCGATTTGCAAGGGGCGATTTCATTTTCGGACGCAGCCGTCGAATCGCAACGAAACACGCCGTATATTTGGCTGGCGCGCGGGGACGTTCTCCTGGCCCGCCGCGAAAAGCGCGCTGAATTTTGCTTCGAAAGAGCATTTACGCTGGGCGGCAAGAATTGGTTCGTTCTTTGGCTCGCGTCTCGCATCCAGTCTTTCTACGCGCATTTCGCGAAGGCGCTGAAGTTCGCGCAGGAAGCCTTGGCGCTGGAGCCCGCGCGCGCGGCGGTCTGGCTCCAGTTGGGCCAATGCCAATTGGCTCTCGGGCTCGTTCCCCAGGCGCGCAATTCTCTCGAGCAGGCGCGCGAACTCGATCCGGAAGCCGGGGCGCAGCAGATTCTGAATCGCGCCGCGGACAGCAGCTTTCTTGACAAACTGACCGGCCGCTGGCGGCAATGGTTCGGAAAATGAGCAATCCCCAACTCGATGCGTTCATTGCCGCGGCTCTCGATCTTCGCGCTTCAGACCTGCACATCATCGCCGGCGTTCCCCCCGCCTTTCGCGTGAATGGCGATATTCTCTTTGCCGATCACGATGCGCTCTCCGCGCATGAAGCGGCGGAGATCACTTATTCGTTGCTGAACGTCGATCAGCGCCAGCAATTCGACCGCGAATGGGAATTATGCATTTCCATTCCGCATGAAAACGCCGGCCGCATCCGCGCGACCATTTACAAACGCAACAGCCATCCCGAATTGAGCATTCGTTTCTGCGGCGATAGGATTCCAGGCCGGGAACAACTTGGTTTACCGCCCAAGGTCGATGATCTTGCGCGCAAGCCCAACGGTCTGGTGCTCGTGATCGGCCCGACCGGCGCGGGAAAGACCACCACGCTCAATTACATGATCGATCTGATCAATTCCGAGCGCCGCTGCAAGATTGTGACCGTCGAAGACCCCATCGAATTCGTTCATCAAAACAAAAACGCCATTATTGTTCAGCAGGAAGTTCTCACCGATACGCATTCATTCGATCGCGCGCTTGTTCATATCCTGCGGCAGGACCCGGACGTGATCGTCGTCGGCGAAATGCGGGATCACGAAACCATTTCGGCCGCTCTTACCGCGGCGGAAACCGGCCATCTCGTCCTCGCCACAATGCATTCTCCGAACGTCTCGCATGCCTTCGAACGAATCGTCGGTGTCTTCGAAGGAAGCGCGCAACGCCAGATCATTCTGCAACTGGCGAACACCCTGCAGGGAATCATCGCCCAGGACTTGCTGCCTTCGGTGGACCGTGGTTCGCGCGTGCTCGCCTACGAGTTGCTCGCCGCCAATGGCGCGGTGCGAAATATCATTCGCGAAAACAACATGCACATGCTCGAAACCCTCATTCAAACCGGCGGCAAAGATGGCATGGTGCTGATGGACGCCTGCATTTACGACCTCTACTGCCGCGCTCTGATTACCTACGACACCGCCTTGAGCCGCGCTCGGAATCCCGAGCGCATGACCAAAAAGCATTAACATGGAGCGCGGTGGCCAATATTTTACCGGACTGGTTGGGCTGATCGGTGCCGCGGCTCTTGTTGTCTGGTTCGCCTGGCGAACCATCAAGAATTCAGACGACCCCGGCAGGCTCATCATGAAATGGGTTCTCACAGCGGCGGTTGCCGGAATGTTTTTGTTTTGCCTTTTCTTTTTTGGAAGGGACGGCGCTCTGGTGCTGCCCGGGCTCGGAGCGGGTTTCGGTGTTGTTCTTGGTATCATCTGGGCGCCTCAATTGGGAGCCATGCTCGCGAAACCAATCACCTCCTTTTATGACGGTGGCAGCGCGGAGGTTGAAGCGCGGCCATTTTATGCCATCGCGCGAGCGAAACAGAAACGCGGCCAGTATGAAGAGGCCTTGGCCGCGATTCGCGGCCAACTCGACAAATTTCCTGAAGATTACGAAGGCTGGATGCTCATGGCCGAGATTTACGCGCGCGATTTAAAGGACAATGCGGGCGCGCAGAATTGCATCGAGGAAATCCTGCGGCACGGCACCCACACGCCCAAGAACGTCGCGTTCGCGCTGAACTGTTCGTCGGATTGGCACCTGAATCTCGCCAGCGACCGCGAAGCCGCGCGGTTCGCCCTCGAACGAATCGTCGCGATGTTTCCCGAAACCGAATTCGCCCACTCCGCCGCGCAACGCATCCCTCATCTGGCCAGCGATCAGATGCTCGCGGAACAAAAGGAACGCCCGCGTCTGGCCCTCAAGCATTACGACGAGCACATCGGACTGCGTGGCGAAGTGGCCGATCCGCGCCCGAAAGAAGACGAGCCTCCCGCCAAAGCAGCGCGCCTCGTTTCGCATTTGAACGATTTTCCGGAAGATGTCGAAGCACGCGAGGAGTTGGCGAAGATTTACGCCGATCACTACCAGCGAATGGACCTCGCGACTGACCAGATCGAACAGCTTGTTGCCTCGCCCGGCGCCGGCCCCAAAGAAATCGTCCGCTGGTTGAACATGCTGGCGGATTACCACATTCGCGTCGATCAAGATCGGCCCGCCGCGGAGGCCGTGCTTCATCGCATCATGGACCTCTTTCCAAACACGGCGCTAGCGGCGAAAGCCGAAAGTCGTCTGGCTTACCTGGAAGGCGAGATGCGCAAAAATAAAACGAGCCAGGCTTTGACGCTTGGCTCGTACGAAGAAAATCTCGGTTTGAAAGGGCAACTGCCCAAAACCCCGGGCTGAGCTATCTCTGCGCCGGAGTGCTGGCGAGCTTCAGGGCAATCTGTTTGTCGATTTCCGCGGCGAGGTCAGCATCCGCCATTCCGCCTTTCTTCCGCGCCATCGTGAGCACGCGGGACACACCGGGCTCGACTTCATCCACCTTTACCACCACGGTGCGATTATCCACCTTCGCCTCGTAGCTGTGGGCGATGGTATTCTCGGAAATCAATGTGCCGTTCAACTCGAGCACCGCTCTGGCCGCGGCATAGATTTGAGGAACGGAGCGCTGATAGCGGCTTTCGAAGGTATCCTTTCCGAAAGGCATCCCCGCTCGTTTCGATCCCTCGGGCGTGCTGTAACATCCGGCCAGAAGCGCGACGAAGGCGGCTCCCGATAAAAGCAGTGCAAGTGTTTTTCTCATGTCCCGCTTATGCAACCAAAACACTCCCAAGCGTCAAGGCTTTATCGCGAGGAGGGAAGGCGGACCCAGCTGCCTGTTTCGATCCAGCCCGGAAACAGCCACGACCGTGGGTATCCTGTTGCCGGGGAATTCCTTAGCCGTGATTCGCGCCGGGAGAACTTCGCTCACCCATTCGTTGCCAAACTTCGCCTGCACCACCCACGCATTGACTTTTTGACTGGCGGTCAACGACCAGCGCACCACCTGCCAGCCTGCTTTTGCCTCCGCCGTTAGGATCGGTTTTTGGGAAATGGCGGCGGTTTCAACGTTCGGTGGAACGAGCGCCGGCGCGCCATAGACTTTCTCGAGGAGCATCCTGTCGAGATTCCCGGGATTGGCCACCAGGCTCGAAATATTCCAATGGATATAACCGGGCCATGGCGTCTGGCGTGTCAGTTGAATCTGCCGCACAATCTCCTCGGGAGACCAGGCCTTCCCCACACGGTTGTCCGCCCCGCCGGGCCAAACAGGCTTTTGCCGCGCGCTCTGATGCTCCCACCAATCCAGGAGGGCGGAGAAGCTTTGTTCGCGAGAGTCGATTCGCCAATAGAGCTGCGGCGCCATGTAATCGACCCACCCGTTCGCCAGCCAATTCCGCGAATCGGCGTACAACCTTTCGTATGGATCAAAACCTTTGACCTGCTGCGGGAAGCCCGGCCGCCAGATTCCGAACGGACTGATCCCGAACGTGACCCAGCTTTTCTCCTTATGGATTTCGCGCTGCAGGCGCTGCACCAGTCGGTTCACGTTTTGTCTCCGCCAATCTCCGCGCGAAAGCCGTCCGCCGCTGGCCAGGAACTTCTTCCAATTCGCGTCGTCGGGAAATTCGAGAAAGACGCCCGCCCGGTTCGTTTCGGGATAAGGATAGAAATAATCATCAAGATGCACACCATCGATGTCATAGCGCCGCACAACGTCCAGAATCACGCGAGTAACGTAGTCCTGCACGCCCGGTTCCGAAGGATCGAGCCAGAGCACGCTGCCATAGTGACGCACCCACTTCGGGTGCGTTTTGCTGATATGCCTCGGGCTCGTGTATTTCCTCGTCAAAAAACCCGCGCGATAGGGATTGAACCACGCGTGCAACTCCAGCGCGCGTGCATGCGCCTCCTCGACCGCGAATTGCAGCGGATCATAAAACGGCTCGGGCGCCTCGCCCATTTTCCCGGTCAGGTATTCCGACCACGGGTCAATCAGAGATTTGTAAAAAGCGTCACAGCCTGGCCGCACTTGCAGGATCAAAGCGTTCAGGTGAAGGCGTGCGGCGTGATCCATCAGGTTCCGCAATTCCGCCTTCTGTTCCGCGACACTCAAGCCAGGTTTGCTCGGCCAATCGATATTCCCAACCGTGGCAATCCATGCCCCGCGAAACTCGCGCATCAATTTCGGAGGCGCCGACTCGGCCGATAACGCTGGGCCGGCCGCAAAGCTCGAACAGACACCGAGCAGCAGCAGAATTAACCAATAGCGTCGTGGCATCGACCAACAGGTATCTCGTCCCTTAGGAACTGGCAAGCAACTCGACGCGGCAATCGCTCAGTTTCGGTCAACCGAGCCGCGACCGTGAGGGAGCGATTTTGTTTCGAGCGATCCAACGCGCTCCCTGACGGTCGCGGCTCGATTAGACACAACGAACGCAGCGTCGTCTTTTCAAGAGACTGCGGGGTTACTTCAATGTTCTCCCTCGCGAGTCATCGTCGCACATCGAAATCCACTTTAGACCTTCGCCAACTCAAGGAATCTCTTCGCCATCTGCGGCCCCTTTCCCTCGTCCTCATGCTTGAAAAAGATGAACGTATCCCGCCAGTCCTTCTGCCGGATGCGGTCTGCCCACGACTTCAGCTCCGGATCACCGTAATCAGGCCGCCGCAAACGCAGATATCCCCAGTCGGCCGTCGCTTCAAACGGGACTTCGACTCCCTCTTCCGCTTCGGCGATACACAACGCGGCCTGATGTTCGCGAAGCAACGCCAAAAGCTCTTGGTCAAACCAGGATTCGTGGCGAAACTCAAACGCAACCCGGCGCTCTCGCGGCAGCAATTCGAGAAACTCCCGCAAGCGGGGCAGATCCTTTTTCAGATAGGGCGGCAATTGAAACAACAACGGCCCGAGCTGTTCGTTCAAGGCGCTGGCTACCTTGAGAAAGTAGGTCACCGTGTCGCCCGCCTCTTTCAGGCGCTTGATATGGGTAATCTGCTGCGGCGCTTTCAGCACAAACTTGAAATTCTCCGGGACCTCGACGGCCCACGCTTCGAGCATCGAAGCCCTGGGCATTCGATAAAACGTATTGTTGATCTCCACCGAACCGAAGCGCTCGCCGTAATAACGCAGCATCTGTTTATCCGGCAAGTCCTCCGGATAAAACGTGCCCTTCCATTCCTTGTACGAATAGCCGCTCGTCCCAACGTAAAGGCTCATGGCCGAGAAGTTTGGCTGCATTTCACGCAATGTCCATTTCCTCTTTCGCGGGCGGTTGGAACAAACGCTTCGCACAAACGCAATCGAACCTATACTTCGATCTCGACTCCGAGTCCGCATTCCGCAGAATGAACCTCAATCACGATGACCTGGAGCCAGGACTACAGCCCCTTGCCGCATTGGCTGCTCTCCACCCTTTTGTCCGCCCTTCCGGTTCTCACCTTGTTTTTCACTCTGCTCGTCCTAAAGAAGAAGGTTTGGATTTCGGCGCTCGCGGGGATGGTTATGGCAGTGCTACTCGCGAGCGCGGTCTTTCACATGCCCGCAAAACTTATTTCAGAGGCAAGCTTGCTCGGGTTCATTTTCGGTTTCATGCGGATCGCCTGGATCATTGTCGCCTCGATTTTCCTTTATCACATCGCGGTCGAGACCGGGCAATTCCAAATCATGAAGGAATCCATCGCGATGCTTTCTTCCGACCAGCGCGTCCAGGTGATTCTCATCGCGTTTTGCTTTGGAGCTTTTCTCGAAGGCACCGGCGGCGGCGGGGCGCCAGTGGCGATTGCCGGCGCGTTTCTCATTGGGCTTGGCTTCCCGCCTTTTCAGGCGGCCACTCTTTGTTTGGTGGCTAATACTGCCCCGGTCGCCTGGGGAGGAGTGGGCAATCCGATCCGCGTTTTGGGACTGGTAACCGGCCTTCCCGAAACCTCTCTCAACAGCATGGTGGGCCGCATCCTGCCGCCGTTTTCATTCGTGCTGCCGCTCTGGCTGGTGCGCAGCATGGTGAATTGGAAACGGACCTGGGAAGTCTGGCCCGCGCTTTTCGTCAGCGGAGCATCGTTCGCCGGAATGCAATTCTACTGGTCCAATTTTCAGGAGAGTGGGCTGGTCGATATCATTGCGGCCGTTTTTTCGCTACTGGTCATGGTGCTTTTCTTGAAGCTATGGAAGCCAAAGCATTTGATGCAAATCGCAAATCCTGACCCGACGATGAAAGCTCGCGATCACTCCCGCCTGGCGGTGCTGAAAGCGTGGTCCCCTTTTCTCTTAAGCTCCGTTTTCATTTTCGTCAGCGGCATGCCGTCGCTGAATAAGTATCTGAAAATCTCTGCCCTGAGCTTCCCGATGCCCGGCTTGCACAACGCCGTTATCCGGATTCCGCCCGTGGTTCCGAAGCCGACACCCGAACCGGCCTTGCTCGACCTTAATATCTTCGCGCTGCCGGGAACGGCGGTTTTCGCGGGCGCTTTCCTGAGCGCGCTTCTGTTTGGATTGCCGCTCTTGCACATTTTTCGGCTGCTCGGCCGCACCGTGCGCCAACTGATTCCCTCCCTCCTCGCGATCAGTTTCATGGTCGGCCTCGCCTATGTGACGCGCTATTCAGGAATGGATACCATCCTCGGCCTGAGTTTGACCCGCGCGGGATGGTCCTATCCCTTCTTCGGCACCCTTCTGGGCTGGTTGGGCGTGGCCCTCACCGGAACCGATGCCGGCTCAAACGCGCTTTTCGGGAATTTGCAGAAAGTCACCGCCGAACAACTGCACTTAAGCCCCGTCTTGATGACCGC
>DASYTB010000539.1:0-2647 GCA_036002705.1 Verrucomicrobiia bacterium | reverse complement strand
TTAACGGCGCGGAAGGATCCGCGGCGGCCTGGTTCAAGTCGCGATGCCAGACCTCGGTCGTGCGCGTGGACTGGAGAAGCGGTCCTTTTTGTGGCGCCTCCAAAGTCCCCGCGTTCCCGAACTTCTTTGTTTCTGTTTCAGTACCGCTCGCGTCGTAAGCAAACTCAACAACGTTCTGGTCCGTCGCGATCTCGATCGGACGCCCATTCTCGAAGACGCGGCGTTCCACTTTTCTGCTCGTTGCGTTGGTGCTGATCCGCGTCACTCGCCCGGGAGGAAATTCGACAGTGAGGAAAACCTTCTGTTTCTGGCCATCACCCCGCAAATCGAGATCCACCGCCGTGGCCGTGTAGTTGTTGTACATCAACCGGGCTCTTTCCATCGCGGATAAATTATCGAGCCGTTCGAAAACCCTGTTCAAAGCCGCGCTTCCGCTTCCCCCGCCTTTTTGCAACCAACTGGGAAGCTGGTCGCTCGGGAGCAGCGGACCGATCTCCAGCCCGCCATTGACCTCTCGCGCCGAATTGAGCGTGATCAACCCCTCGCTTTCCCCGGCCGCTACTTTGCGACGGATCTCGGCCAACCCACGGTTTTCGTCCGCCTTCGCGAGCTCTCGCGCGATATCATCGACGCTGGAAAAGGCGCTCATTTTTACCAATTCCCGTTTCCCGCCACGGAGGCGTCGATAGACAAAGGCGCTGTTGAACTTATCTACATCGATGAGGCTATCTTCCTCCGGCAGGTCATAACCTTGTTCGAGCAACTTTTTGCGCGCCAACTCGGCGGCCTTTTGATCCGCCTCAGTGACGGGCAGGCCGAGCGCGCGATAGCGATCCACCCGGCGCAGTTCCAACAGGCTCGCCAGGAGCGGCGCGAAAACTTTTTCGCGCGCGTCCGCGCCCAGGTAAATCTTCGGTTCGAAATCTTCGGGTGGAACAGAACTGCGGTCCTCCGCATCGACGACTCTTTCAAAAACGGCCCCTTCCCGCAACGCCTGTTCGAAACGTTCGAACCTCTGTAATTCGCGATCCATCAATTCGGAATAATCGTAATAGGCCTTCAGCCCATAAATGATCAGCGCGATTTCACCTTTGTGTTGGCCTGAGGGCAATTCGTACGCGAAGACGGCGAGGTTGGTTTCTTTCCAACCGCCCTTCCCATCCGGCACTTTGACCAGCCCGAGCGGATGAAGACGTCCGGCGAGAATCTCCCGCTCCATATCCTCCTTGGTCGGAAAACGGACGACAATTTTCGTGGCGATCACCCCATAGGCGTAATCGTTTTCATAGGCTTCCACGTCGGCTTTGATCAGCCCTCGCTTGTAAATGAGCAGGAGTGGAAAGCCAAAGGCCCGAAATTCGTAAGCGGCGATATCCCCGAGCCGGGTGGCGTAAGGGAATGGCTTTTCCAGCTCCTTTTTGGCGAGCGTAGGCTTGAACCAGCGCACCAATGAATTGATGACCGCTCGAACATCGACGCTCACGATAAAAAATTGCGCCCATGCTTCCGCGGGGCCTTCTCCATTGACCAGCGCTTTTAGGGAAATACCGGAGAGCGGCGTCCAGCCCTTTTGCCCGGCGGCGACCAGCAAAATCGTCGAGATATTGATATCGCCACTCAGCGAAAAATAGACGCTGTTAAAAACCTCTCTCATGAAACCCGCTTGCTCGGAAGCGCCCGTCACTTTGAAAATGCTTGTGAGCAGGTTCAGAAAATTCGTGACCCTCGCGTCGATCATTCCCATCCGCGCCAGCCGGGTCATCGCTTCGATGTCCGAAGCGCTGATGGTCGCCAGATATCGCCGAATCTCCGCCTCGGAAAGCAACCGCCCCGCCGCGCGGAGTTTATCGACATCCGCCTGCGTCAAATACTCGTACGGCTTGGCGCTTAATTCCGGGTCCAGCTCTTTGGCGGCCAGCAGAGCGAACACCTCGCGCATTTCCGCGACCTTCGGCACCTTCGGAATCCATTGCGGCACGATGACATTGTAAGGAATGCGCAGCGCTTCCCCGATTGGAAAGCCGAGGCCGCCCACTCCCCCGCCGATGTTCAGAGCCGCGACAATGGGCTCGATAAAAAGGTCCGCGTTGGATTTTTTGAGCGCCAGTTCCTTGCGTCGCCGGTCCATTTGCGCGTTGATGCGCGCGAACTTTGCCAGCCCGGCTTGCTTGAATATGGAAGGCCCTCCAAATTCAAGCGCCGGCCATTTTCGCGCATCCGGCTCCGTTGGGTCCGAGATGCGGAGTTCCACCTCGTCCTGCCCCAGCAGCGAATTGCGCACGGGTTCCAGTTCGTCACTCACGCCGCGCGTTCGAAATGCCTCGGCCACGCGAACGTCCTTGAACGGTTCGCGAATGGTCACAACCTGGCGCGCATCGGCAACATCGCCTTCCACCGTCAGGTGAAGCTGGCTTTCCGGAAAGACCCGCAGCGCCCGCGCATAATTCCCATTCGCATCCACCGCATATTCGACCGCGACGAAGAGCTGGTCGTTTTCCAGCGGCGCGGGCGGCATGAGTTCGAGATCGAATTTCCCGTTCGCGACGGCGTTGGTTAGGGCCTTCCATTGAGCCATTGCGGCCAGGTCGCCCGCTTCATTTCGCGCATTGAGAATTTCATCGGCGTTGCGGAGAAGTTGGCGATGCCG
>DASYTB010000538.1:0-4639 GCA_036002705.1 Verrucomicrobiia bacterium | reverse complement strand
ACGCCAACAGCGGTTCTTGATCGGTAGCGGGGAGCTACTCCGCTTTTGCACCTAGAGCTGGGGCGGACCCTAATCGTAAACGCTTGTGGAAAAGGCACTAAGGATGATTGTTGAGCTTTATGGCGACTTTAATCGCTTTTGGAGACATTATTCGATTTCGACGACTTTATTCGCTGCCCACACTGCTGCTTACTAACTCCGGGAACTGACAATGGTGACAAACGGCGTTGGAGTGATCGCAAAAATCGCGGACAATTTGGAGCGCCCCTTGTTGCTCGGCGGCGCCGCGCAGGAATTTGGCGGATACGCCGCCGAATAAACGTTGCCGAGCCAGCCGAAGCGTCGAGTTATCCTCGCCAGCCGGCCAGAGGAAGTAACGCGCCTCCGCCGCCTTCATCAAAGGCTCGTTCGCTCCAGCGCAGGCGCGCAAGTAGAGCCACGGCAAAATCACATTCATCGCCAGGTCGGTGATTCTTTGCTCTCCCAAAAGCGATTGGGGCTGTGGAAAGGGTTTCGAACTCCAAGTCCAATGATAGCTCCAAAAATCGTCGTGCCCCACCTGCAGAATCTTTTCCAGCGACCCGAGCAGGTCAGGACTTTCGATCTGGCGCGTCAGCCAATCTTCCAGCTTCGCTTCCAGGTCGCGACGCTGCATCCAGTGGCTGGCCAGGGCAATCCGGCGCTGCGGATGATTCGCCGGGCGGATGCCCCCAAGGTTCCACATCGTTTGGGGCATAACGAACTCGCGAAACGATTCCGCTTCGCGCCACCAAATGTCCCAAATCCGGCGAACATAGCTGTCCGCATTTTTCGCGGCGCGAACCTCGGCCGGAAGTAAGCCGGCCACGCCGAAACAGCGCGCCTGCAAAAGAAGAGTGCCTTCTGCCCCTCCGGGAACACCTTCGCGCAACGAGGGAATCAGCTCGGCCAGCCGCCGCATGGGCCAAACGTTTCGCTTGTAACCGAGCGCAGCCAGCAGCCCTTCCCGGAGCGCCGCATGCCAGCCGGCTTGCCGCGCGCGCGCCTGGATCTGCTCCGCTTTTTTCAGCAACCGGGTTTGCGCCGCCTGCCGCAAAATGCTTTTCACCCGGGCCGGATCGAGCGCTCGCAGCGGACCTGAGCATTGGCCCGCCAGCCCTTCGGGGGCGGGCTTCGGTTCCAGCCCGAGCCAGAATGAAAGCTCCGGCACGGTTGAATCCAGCGCGTGCTTCAGGCAAACCGTCGGCAACTTTCCAATGGCCGTGGCAGGCTCCCAGGTGACATGGAGAACAACCCCGTTATAGGCCGGATTCGAAGCATGCGCATGTTGCTGCCACCCGCCGGGAACCAGATCGATTTCGACATCCCCCGTCACGGGTGCTTCCGTCCCGATCTGGATCACCGCTTTTCGAAAGTCCGGTCCGGGCTCTTGATTCCAAAAGCCTGGATGCAGAATTCTGACGCCGCGACCGTCTGTCGTCTGGAGCCTTTCCTGAACCAGCCGTTGATACCTCCAGACCTGTTGCAAAAGCGATTCAGCGGGCGCCTGCTCCGGCTTTTCCGCGAAGCGAGGCAGTCCCAACCGTTCGGCCCGCCAGCGCAGGAAAAGGTTCTTCGAGCACAACGCCTCGATGAATCGCAGGTCGAATCTCATTTGGGCAGCAGATCGTCCACCAACGAGCGCTCTTCTTTCAACTCGTTAATCGTGGCCTCGATCTTCAGGCGGCTGAAATCATTAATGGGCAAGCCTTGCACGATCTCAAGCTTCTGTCCGTCACTGGTGATCGGAAAGGAAGTAATAATTCCTTTTTCGATTCCGTAGCTGCCGTCGGAATGAATCGCGACGCTATGCCAATCCCCCTGCGCCGTCGGCTGAATGATCGAACGGACGCTATCCACCACCGCATTGGCCGCGCTGGCCGCGCTCGACGCTCCACGCGCCTTGATAATCGCCGCGCCCCGCTGCTGCACAGTGCTGATAAACTCCCCCTTCAGCCACGCCTCATCTTTGATCACCTGCGTCGCAGGTTGGCCGCTAATCTTCGCGTTGTAGAAGTCGGGGTATTGCGTCGAGGAGTGATTTCCCCAGATCGCCACGTTCGACACGGCGGTGATGTCCACTTTGGATTTTTGCGCGAGCTGCGTTTTCGCGCGGTTTTCGTCCAGCCGGGTCATGGCATGCCAGCGATCTTTCGCCACGCCCGGCGCATTATTCATCGCGATGAGGCAATTGGTGTTGCACGGATTTCCGACGACCAGAATGCGAACATCCTTCGCCGCGTTTCTCTGAATCGCCTGCCCCTGTCCAATGAAAATCTTTCCGTTAATCCCCAGCAAATCCTTGCGTTCCATCCCTTGTTTCCGCGGAATGCTGCCCACGAGCAGCGCCCAATTCACATTTCGAAAGCCTTCGTCAAGATTCGCCGTCGGCACAATTCCTTTGAGCAAGGGAAAGGCGCAATCGTCCAATTCCATGACCACTCCTTGCAACGCGGGCAAGGCCGGTTCGATCTCGATTAAATGCAAAATGACCGGCTGCTCCGGCCCAAACATCGAACCGGAAGCGATGCGGAAGAGCAGAGAGTACCCGATCTGGCCAGCGGCCCCCGTGACAGCAACTCGAATAGGCGATTTCGTCATAAAGTGGAAAAGTATGAAAAAAGCGGGCCGGAGAGGCAAGCTCCGCTGTTTCACGAGAAAATGTCTGTGGTCGTTGTCCCTCTGAATCTCTCGAAAACCAGCGCCATTGAGGGGCGAGGCCCCAGCAAATTCCTTGCACTTTGACTCATCAGCTCTAGTTTGTCCGGCCAATGGATTTGGAGCTTTTGACAAAAGCCAAGTGCTACGGGTTTTCGGACCGGCAAATCGCCTTTCTCACCGGCCAGACGGAAGATCAGGTGCGTGCGAAAAGGAAGGAGCTTGGCCTGGTGCCGAGTTATCGTTTGGTCGATACGTGCGCGGCAGAGTTCGAGGCTTACACACCGTATTATTATTCCACGTACGACCGCGGCGATGACGAAGTTCGCCCCTCGGATAAACGCAAGGTGATGATCTTGGGCGGCGGCCCAAACCGAATCGGGCAGGGAATTGAATTCGATTACTGCTGCGTCCACGCCGCTTTCGCGCTCAAGGAAGCCGGTTTCGAGACCATCATGGTGAACTCGAATCCGGAGACCGTCTCGACCGATTACGACACCAGCGATCGTCTCTATTTTGAGCCGCTCACCCTGGAAGACGTTCTGCACATTTACGAGCGCGAGAAGTGTTGGGGCGCGATTGCCCAATTCGGCGGGCAAACCCCGCTAAATTTGGCCCTCGGCCTGCAAAAAAATGGCGTCAATATCATCGGAACTTCTCCGCAAAACATTGAGATCGCGGAAGATCGCAAGCTTTTCGCGGCCATGCTCCGCAAACTCGATATTCCCCAGCCGTCCAATGGCATCGCCACCAACGAGGCCGAAGCGGTCGAAGCCGCGCGGCAGCTTGGCTATCCGGTGCTGGTTCGCCCATCGTTCGTTCTCGGCGGCCGGGCGATGCAGATCGTTTATTCCGACAGCGAACTCCAGCACTACATGCGCTTTGCCGTCGAGGCTTCGCCGCAGCGTCCGGTGCTGGTGGACAAATTCCTCGAGGACGCCACCGAAGTCGATGTCGATTGTATTGCCGACGTGGGCCGCTTTGATAATCCGGCAGACAGCACGATTGTTCTCGGCGGGATGCTCGAGCACATCGAATTCGCCGGCGTCCACTCTGGCGACGCCGCCATGGTCCTGCCGCCGCACGCTCTTTCGCCACGCGTCATCGACCAAATCCGCGAGCATACCCATTCCATGGCGCGGGAGTTGAGGGTCATCGGCCTGATGAACGTGCAATACGCCGTGAAGAATGACATCGTCTATGTGCTCGAAGTGAACCCGCGCGCCTCGCGAACCGTTCCGTTCGTCAGCAAGGCCATTGGCGTGCCCCTGGCCAAACTCGCGGCGAAAGTCATGGCGGGCGCAAGCCTGAAAGAACTCGGCTTCACCCGCGAGGTCTGGCCGAAATGCTGGGCGGTGAAAGAATCGGTCTTCCCGTTCAACCGTTTTCACGGCCAGGATATTCTTCTCTCACCCGAGATGCGCTCGACTGGGGAAGTCATGGGCCTGGACGCGGATTTGGGAACCGCCTACGCCAAATCGCAGATGGCGGCCGGCGGCCCGCTGCCGGTCAGCGGCCGCGTCTTTCTCAGCGTGAGCGACGCGCACAAACCCTTTGTCGCCGAAGTGGCGAAACTCTTCGCCGATCTCGGCTTCGAATTGATTTCCACCAGCGGCACGGCGGCCATGATTGAGAAAGCCGGTCTGAAAGTTCAGCGTATTTTCAAGCTCACCGAAGGGCGTCCAAACACAATCGACCTATTAAAAAATCGCGAAATCCAGCTCGTCATCAACACGCCGTCCGGTGCCACCCCGCGCGAAGATGAGGTAAAAATTCGCACCACCGCCGTTTATACCAACACTCCGATCATGACAACCTTGAGCGGCGCCAAAGCCGCCGCCCTCGGCATCGCCGCGCTCCGCCGGAGCGGTTACCAGGTGAAGAGCATTCAGGAATATTTTCAGAAATAACGCTTGGAAGCGCGACCGTCTCGGTCGCGCTCCTGCACCTTTGAGTTTCCCAC
>DASYTB010000537.1:0-3987 GCA_036002705.1 Verrucomicrobiia bacterium | reverse complement strand
GAATGTTCGCGGTCACGGGCGGCGTGGGTCGAGAAGCGCGATCTTGAGGTTTGCGAGCCTCGGGACGTCTCGGGGGTTTTGGAGGTTGTGGAACTTCGACGGGGCTTTTCAGATTCCACAAGGCGGAAGTCCACCTGTTTTTTGAAGCGGTCAACTTTGGCGATTTGCACTTCGAGACGGTCGCCGAGTTTGATGACGCGGCGGGTGCGTTTGCCCATGACAATTTGGCGCGAGGCGTCAAAGGAGTAGAAGTCATCCGTCAGTTGGGAAAACGGGACGAGGCCGCTCATGGCGAGATCTGGCACGTCCACGAAAAAGCCGAAGTTGCGCAGATTGGTCACGAGTGCGGGATAAGGCTGGAGACGGCCGGATTCCAGTTGGGCGTTGAGAAAGGCGTAAAGCTTTACGTCTTTGCTGTCGCGTTCGGCGTCGGCCGAGTTGCGTTCGGTAGTGGAAATGTGATCGGCCGTTTCTGGCATCGAGTACTTGCCTTGGCGTTCCTCAAAGAGCGAGCGATGCACCACGAGGTCTGCGTAGCGCCGAATGGGTGAGGTGAAGTGCGCATAGTGCCGCTTGGCGAGGCCATAGTGCCCGAGAGGTTCGACGGCATAACGGGCGCGCATGAGCGACTTGAGAAAGCCAATCTTGAGCGCCGGCCCGATGGGCAGGGTATCAAGCCGCTGCAAGAGCCTTTGCACCTCGGCGCGATCGGCCAGGTTGCCGCAGGGAATGTGGTGGCTGAGGACTTCTTCGCGAAATTCCTGGAGACGCCGCGGATCGGGTTGTTCATGGACACGATGGATGGTCACGCGCTTCAACTGCAGCAGGCGGGCGGCGACGGCTTCGTTCGCCAGGAGCATGAATTCTTCTATGAGTTGATGGGAGATGTCGTTCTCGACCTTCTCGATGCGGGCGACCGCACCACGTTCATCGAGACGGATTTTCATTTCCGGAAAGTCCAGGGCAAGCGCGCCCGCTTTGAAGCGGCGCTGGCGAATGGACTGGGCGAGACGGTTCGCGCGATGGAGCATCTCTTCGATCGAACCCGAGGGGGAACCCCGAAGGATGCGAAACACTTCCTGATAACTAAAACGGCGCTGGGAGTGAATGACGGCGGAATAGAACCGGGTCTTCAATACGCGTCCGTCCGCCGCGAGAAGGAACTCAACGCACTTGGTAAGGCGATCGACATTCGGCTTGAGGGAACACAGTTCATTGCTGAGCGCTTCCGGGAGCATAGGGATGACGCGGTCCACGAGGTAGGTGGAATTGCCGCGACGGCGGGCTTCAACGTCCAGGGGTGTTTCGGGTTTTACGTAATGTGAGACGTCCGCGATGTGGACGAAGAGTCTCCAATTCCCGCCAGGCGCGGGTTCGAGGCCGATCGCGTCGTCAAAATCTTTGGCATCGTCTGGATCAATCGTGATGACCCGATGACGGCGGCAATCTTCGCGGCCGGCCAGTTCTTCCGGACGAACCTGCGCGCCGATCGAACGGGCTTGTTCGAGAGCTTTCTTCGGGAAGTGGAGCGGGAGATTATACTGGCGCAAGACCGAAAGCATATCCACGCCTTCTTCGTCCGGCGCGCCAAGGACTTCGATGATTTCGCCTTCCGGATTGTTGTGGCGCGATTCCCAGGCTTGAAGCTCGACGACGACTTTGTCGCCGACATAGGCGGGCCGCCCGATGTCGCGGGGCTCAGGCACGTAAATATCGTGCGGGATGCGCGGGTCGTCCGGAACGACATACAGAAAGCGGGGGCTCCGTTGAAGCGTGCCGACAATTTGGGTGCGATACCGTTCGAGGACGCGGATGACCGTCCCGGAGGGTTGATCGGCAGTGATGGGAGTGCCCGAAGTGGCGCTCCGCACCGGGACTTCGCGCCGCACAAGCACACGATCCTCGTGCATCGCGGTGCCGGTGGCCCCCGCCGGAATGGAGATTTCCGGCAGCGATGAATCGTCGGGCCGAACAAATCCCCGGCCTTGCCGATTCATGCGGATCCGTCCGGGAATCAAATCGGCCTGTCGAGGAATGACGTAGCGATTGCCTTTGATGCGCGCGATGCGGCCGGCTTGTTCCAGTTCGCGCAGGTCCCGTTGCAACACCTGCTGCTGGTCGCGGGGTAATCGGAGCAAGCGGAGTAACTCAGGCACATTGGCCGGGAAATAATCCTTTTGTGCGAGCAGCCGCAGGAGTTGTTCTTTCACTGGCCTTAGAATGAGCCGACGCCAGGATGACTGCAAGCAAAGGGAAATTGGAAGGCAATATTCGATGTGAAGGCGTTAACGACCCTGATTTTTGTATTTTCTCGATAATAAATTCGCCCGATGATGTCCTGATCAATGACGCGACTTTCACAGTCATTTCAAAATCTGCTCAAATGCATTAGTCTCGTTCCTCTCGCCCTTTGTTTACTATCGGGCACGCGGTCACGGTCTGCTGACTTTTTCGTTCGAGCTGATGGAAATGATTCGGCGATCGGTACGAGTCGCGCGGCCGCGTGGCGCTCCATCGATCGGGTCAACAACGCCCGGCTCAAACCGGGTGACCGAGTCCTTTTCGAATCGGGCGAGACGTTCACTGGAACTCTGCGATTCACGCCAGACGATGCGGGAGCGCCAGATAATCCAGTGATCATCGCATCATCGGAAAGCCAGCCTGCCGTCGTTTACGCAGGCCGCAACACCGGAATTTCTGTTGAAAACGCAGGCGGAATCAGTATCGAAAATTTAAGTGTTGTCGGGGCGGGCATGACCAACAACGCCGGCGTCGGCGTCCTTTGCGACAACACATTAACGAACGGCCCGATGCTGGAGCATTTGAATCTCCAAAATGTCGAAGTGAGGGGTTTTGGCAAGCAGGGCATTCTCATCGATGGCGGCCCCGCAGGTTTCCGCCACGTCCGTGTCAGCCACTGCGTCGTCCATGACAACCTTTTTGGAGGCATCGAGATCGCCGGTCGCCTGTCCTGGAGCCAGCCCGGTTGTTCTCATGCGGACGTAGCGGTCGCCGAATGTCTGGCCTATGATAATCCGGGCGATCCTCTCTGCCATACGCGGCATTCCGGCAGCGGCATCATGTTGCTTCAGGTGGATCGCGGCCTCATTGAACACTCCGCCGCGTGGAATAACGGTTACGCAAATGGCTCGCACACCGGCGGGCCGGTCGGGATCTGGACCTGCGCGTCGAAACGCGTGACGATCCAACGCTGCGAAAGTTTTCGCAACCGGACCACAGCCGCCGATGGAGGCGGGTTCGACATCGATGGCGGATGTGAAAACTGCATCCTGCAGGACAATTACAGCCACGACAACGATGGCCCCGGATTGATGGTTTACACTTATCCTTACGAGTCCCGGCCTCACCGTGGAAACGTCGTGCGGTTTAACGTCAGTGAGAATGATTCGCGGAGAAGCCGTGGCTACGCCGGGTTATGGGTTCGCAATGACAATGACGGAATCCAAGATCTCGAAATCTACAATAATACGGTCGTTGCAGGTGCATGGACCGATCAGGCAGCCAGCATTTACGGAGAGGGGCTCGCCGCATGTTTGCGGAACAATATTTTCTTCGCCCGGGGCGGCGCGGTTCCTTTACGCGTGGAGAAAGCTCAAGGCACACTGCGGTTCGAGAATAACCTTTACTGGCGCGAAAAAGCCCCTGTGCAGGTCCTCTGGGATGAAAAAATCTACAACAGTCTCGAAGATTGGAGAATCGCCACCGGCGCCGAATCCTTGGGTGGAAAGGCTGTCGGCCTTTTTGCCGAGTCGAAACTGGCGCTTCATGGTAAAGAAGCATTTTCCCGCCGAAACGAGAGCCTTCGCAAACTTCCAACCTTTCGTCTCTCACCCGAATCACCCGCCAAAAATGGAGGACTCAATCTGCGAGAAAGGTTCGGGCCAGCTTTCGCATCGCAGGATTTCAACGGAACCGAGCTCTCCGCCAGCGGACCGTGGCCTTTCGGCGCTTTCGCTGACGATTGAG
>DASYTB010000536.1:0-1528 GCA_036002705.1 Verrucomicrobiia bacterium | reverse complement strand
CGAAACAAGTTTGCCTTTTTCGCCGGTGGTCAGGACATTTTCGTGGACCTTGACCAGGTTGGTTGTCTTGCCGCAAAGGGCCGGACCGTAATAGACGATCTTGACCTGTATTTCCTTTGAAGCCTGATTAATTAGCGCCATATCATTTAGGGCCTGGGTTTTTCGCAAGACGCTTGGCGACTGCGTTGAGTTGGGGTTTGGGCAAAGGTTCTCCCGGGCGGCCTATGACCGAGAGGTATGAGCTGCCCGTTTTGAAAAATTGAAGCGGCACGTCTTCGAGATAAAGAGTGAGATTCGACGGCTCTTTCAACTTGAGTTCTTTCGTATATTCCGCGATGCGGTTGTACATTTGCGGGATTAGGCCCGCGACTGAATCCGTCTTCACGCCGCCGGGCCAGGTTCCCGCAATCAATAAGCCATCATCGGAAGCAATGATCGCGCCACCGACGCCCGGGAGAACGGAGGTTTGTTGAGCCACTTCGCTGAGCGTCCACTCTTTTTTATTCGGTTGGCCGAAAATTTCTCCGTACTCGAGGAAGGATTTGCCGGGCACAGACAATTTCGCCGCTGGAGCAGGCAATTTCGGAGCATGGGCGGGTTCGGAGGGAGCGGCGGCAGCGGAACCCTTGGACGCGAAAACGTCGGGAATGTCAGTGGAAAGCTCAAGCCGCTTTTGGGGCTTAATGACGCCGCGGTGTTCCAGGTAACGGGGGGCGATCAAAGACAATGGGAATTCCACGCTCAGATCGTCCGGAATGGTAGGAAGCGTATTTCCAGGGGCGAGCCGAATCCAATGGCGAACCTCCTTCCAGGCGAAGACCAGTTTGCCGGTCTTGAGCGCCGCCTCCAGAGTATTGATCGGAATCTCCAGAGAATGCCGGTAAAGATTGGCGAGTTCGTTCTTTCCTTTCTCGGTCCAGAACGCCGCGACGTCCATGAGGGCAAGGTTGAAAGTGCCGCAAGTGCCGTTCAGCGGTTTCGGCCGGAAGGTCGCCAAAGAAGGGTCGAGCCTGGGCGCGCGAATTGGCTCGGGTTCAGGGCTAATTGGTGGCGCCAGCGGCACGAGAGGGGCAGGTGCAGGCTGGGCCATCGGCGCGGGAACGGGCGCATTCACGATGGGTGGCGCAAGCGGGGCCTGAGGCTGAATCGGAGCTTGAGCCATCGGCGCGAGAAGCGCATGCGCGTGGCCGTTTACAGGTAGTTCCGGCTGCGGCTGAACGCTTTGCGAAAGCGGTTTTGAAATTGAGTTGGCTTTATCTTTGTCCAGAACTCGCAAGCCGTGGCCACCAGGTCCGAAGACGCTACCAATCTCATCCGGAACTTCGACGCGCTTTTGATTCGGGCGTTTTTGAAGGAAGATGGGCTTAACACGCGTAAGGATTTCGTTCAAAGGAAGATCCACCAGGATCACATCTTTCGGAGGCTGAGACGGAAACAGCCCGGCGGGACTGAACGAACGAAGCTGTTCGTAAGAGACTCGAACGGCACCCCGGGCGAGCTGCGATTGCACAAAGGAACCCGGCAGGCG
>DASYTB010000535.1:0-12634 GCA_036002705.1 Verrucomicrobiia bacterium | reverse complement strand
GCCGATCACGGCGGAGTGGTCGGGCGCCAGTAGCCAGGGCGTCATGGTTTCGTTGTTCCATTGGCGAATCCAGCCGTTGTCCTTTTGGAGCTCGACGAGTTTGGTGTAGCTTCCGCCGGGCGGGCGGCCTGCGTTCTTCTTGTCCCTGGTGGAAGCGTACGGATCGGAAACGAGAAATCCTTTGCCGTAAAGCGGGATGCCAAGAGCGAGGTGATCCGCCGGGATGCCCTTTTGCAGGAGATACTTAATGGAAAGTTCACAGGATCGCGACGCGCCCGGTTGCTTCGAGGAGGCAAAGAGCGGGGCGTGATGACCGGCATAATCGGTCCACTCGCCAGCCATGTCGTAGGTCATGACGTTGATCCAATCCAGCTTTTCCAAAAGAACGTTGTTGGGCAGCCATTCGAGCGTGGGAGGGGTGGCGGACGCGGCCATGGTTTGAAGCATTTTGCGGTTTTTCTTCACGCCGATTGCCGTCAATTCCGCGCGGAAGGCGCCGAAGAGCCGCCTGAATCCTTCGACTTCCTTCCGTGTGTCCGGGTATTCCCAATCGAGATCGATGCCGTCGTACTCGAAGGTGTCAACGAGCGAGAGCACCGAGTGGACGTAACGATCTTCCGCCTCGGGTTGGCTGACGATGCTGGCAAACTGTTTGTCCCATCCCCAACCGCCGAGCGAGAGCAGCACCTTGACGCCGTTTTTATGGGCGTCGGCGACAAGGGTTCGGCTCGGAACATTGGCATTCGTTCGAACGATCCCATTTTCGTCGGCGGTGATAAATGCGTGGCAGAGGTGCGTGTACAAACTGAAATTCAGGTTCCGAGGAGGCCGATAGACGTAAGCGACAAAGACCTTTTCCGGTTTTTGTTCCTCGCTGGTCCCGCCTTGGCCAAATGCCAACGGAGCTAAAAAGGATGAGAGCGCGAGGGCCAGAATAATGGCAGAGGGTGAAATCACGCTATCGTTGTATTCTAATTGAGGGGCGCGGACAAGCTGAGGCAAATCTGTAAGCCGATAATTCGAGAGCCACAGTACGCCCAACTAAAACAGGTTCTGTACAGATAAACACGCTTCCATTTACCTAAAAGTCCCTAAAAGTCCCGACCGGCCTGCTTCCGGGTTTGACACGCCGGGCGGGCAGCCATTTTGATTGACCGGATGCGTGTGATTCGAGCTTGGAGAGCTGGCATGGGGTTTTTGTTCGGCTTGTGCTTTTTTATTGAAAGCGCGCGGGGAGCTGACCTCATCGTCTATGCGGCGGCCAGTTTGACGGATGCCCTTCAGGAAATCGGCGGCGGTTATGAAAAACCTTCCAGCGATCATGTCCGCTTCAATTTGGGAGCTTCCTCGCTTCTCGCGCGACAAATCCAGGAGGGCGCGCCGGGCGACATTTTTGTTTCGGCGGACGAGGAGAAGATGGATCAACTTGAGCGCCGGAAACTGATTTTAACGGATAGCCGGGTGAACCTTCTTTCCAATGCGCTGGTTGTTGTCGTTTCGAATGAGGCCGCGCCGTCGCTGAAAAGCGCGAGCGACCTGCTGAAATGCAGGCGAATTGCTTTGGCCGAGCCGAGCACCGTTCCGGCCGGAATTTATGCGCGCGAGTATCTCACGCATTTGCGTCTTTGGGACAAATTGCGCGAACGCGTGGTGCCCACTGAGAATGTTCGCGCGGCGCTCGCGGCGGTGGAGTCTGGGAATGTCGATGCGGGAATCGTCTATAAAACCGACGCGGCCATTTCAAAGAAGGTCAAGGTCGCGTTTGAGGTGCGTGGCGAGGGCGCTCCGAAAATTTTGTACCCGGCAGCGGTTTTGAGCGGTTCGAAACAGCGGGACGCGGCGGGGAAATTCCTGGAGTATCTGCGCGCGCCCGAAGCGAAGGCTGTTTTCGAGAAGTTCGGGTTTGTCGTTTTGAGCCACTGACGCGATGGCAGACACATGGCAGATCGTCTGGTTCAGCGTGCTGATGTCGGCCTGCGCGACGGTGGCGATAACTCCCGCCGCGATCGTCCTGGCATGGTTGCTGGCGCGCAAGGAGTGGATCGGCAAAAGCCTTGTTGAAACGGCGGTGTCGCTGCCACTGGTGATGCCGCCCGCGGCGGTGGGTTTGATTCTTCTGAAGCTTTTTGGACGTCGGGGAGAGATCGGTTCCATCCTTGAGGAGAAGCTTGGACTTGAAATCGTCTTTACCTGGCGGGCGGTGCTGCTCGCGCTGGCGGTGATGTCCTTCCCGCTGATGGTTCGCGCCGTTCGCCTCGCCTTTGAACAGGTGCCGGTCCGTTTTGAGCAGGTCGCGCGGACGCTGGGTGCGCGCTCATGGAGGGTATTTTTCGAGATCACTCTGCCGCTGGGCTGGCGCGGCGTGATCGCCGGGATGGTGCTCGGCTTCGCCCGTTCCCTCGGTGAATTTGGCGCCACGATTGTGGTGGCCGGAGCGATTCCCGGAAAAACGGCAACGCTGTCGGTTTCGATCTTTAATCTGATCCAGCTTGGACGCGATGCCGAGGCACTTCGGCTTCTGGTGATCTCGGTTTTGCTCTCGTTCGGCGCGCTCTGGTGCAGTGAAATGATCTTTCGGAGGGCGCGCGCTTGAGCCTGCTGCGGCTGAAGAAGCTGAAACTGACACTCGGCGGTTTTACTTTGGAAACCGATCTCGAGATCTTATCAGATATTACTGGACTGTTTGGTCCCTCAGGCGCGGGCAAAACCACCTTGCTCGAAATCATTGCCGGATTGCGGCGGCCCGACAGCGGGACCGTGGAAGTTCGCGGACGACCGCTGACGGATATTGAGAAGCGAATGCAGGTTCAACCGGAACAACGCCAGATTGGTTATGTGCCGCAGGACCTCGCGCTGTTTCCACACAAAAGCGTGCAGCAAAACCTGCTTTTCGGTTCCAAGGAACTGGATTCGGCCACGGAAGCTCGCTTCAGCCACATTCTCGACGTGCTGGAACTGCGGACTTTGCTTGAACGGTCGCCCCAGAATCTTTCCGGCGGAGAAAGGCAACGCGTCGCGATTGGAAGGGCGTTGATGACGAGTCCTCAATTGCTCTTGCTGGACGAACCGCTGGCGAATCTCGACTCCGCGCTCGTCACCAAACTGCTCGATCTTTTGAGGCGAACCGGGAAGGAGTTTCAAACGCCGATGCTCTACGTCACGCACGACGCGAATGAACTCGCGGCAATCTGCGAAGAAGTTGTGATTCTGGAGAAAGGAAAGGTTCGCGCCCACGGTAAATTTCTGGATTTATTTGAACCCGCGAAGGAACATCTGTTCGTTTTTAAGAGACAATGAAACGACTCTGTTGGTTTGCGACGTTGGTCCTGCTGTTTAAATGCAGAATTTTGGCCGGCACACTGGCGACATTTAATACCAGCGTAGGAACCATGGAGCTGGAATTGTATGACGAAGACAAACCGCTCACGGTCTCCAATTTCATCAAATACGTGACCTCGGGCCGGTTTCAGAACCAATTTATCCAGCGTTGGGAACCAAATTTCGTTATCCAGGCGGGCGGATATTACGTCGGAACCGGGACGAATAACGAAACCGATTTCCGGACTGTGCCGGAGTTCGGAACGATTACGAACGAGTATAAGGTAGGTCGCACCTTCACTAACCAGTATGGGACGATTGCCATGGCACGGATTGGCGGCCAAACGAATTCCGCGACCTCTCAATGGTTTCTGAACCTAACTAATAACGTATTTCTTGATAATGTTGATGGTGGCTTCACGGTGTTTGGCCACGTGACCTCGGGCACGAATGTGTTGAATCTGTTTGTTCCATCGCCCCCGGCCGGAACTCTTCAGCGCGTCAACATCCAAGGTTATTACAACGATTACCACGAGCCGATCGTGCTCGATACGTTGCCGGTCACGAACAAAGTGACCGCGTTTAACCAGGTGTTCACGAACTTGATTTACGTTAACTTTTCCTTGCGGCGCGATCTGGGGATCCAGATCAAGCCGATTACCGCGGGACAGCACCAAATCACGTGGAACAGCGTGAGCGGCGTGACAAACATCGTGGAGTACCGAGACGCGCCGGGAACCGGAAACTGGACGTTGCTCTCTCAGGTCGTGGGAACCGGAGCCGCTATGGCCGCCAGCGACACTTCCAGCAACCCCGAGCGCGTTTTTCGTGTAAAGCTAATCTATTGAGGATCGGAAGGCCCACTTAAATTTAGATTGTCTGAGAAAGAAAACCGCCATCGACGCGGATATCCGTGCCGGTAACGAAGCTGCTCGCCGCTTCACTGGCGAGAAAAATCGCGGCGCCGATCAACTCGTGGGCCTGGCCAAACCGCTTCATCGGCGTGTGCCCCATAATCTGCTGGGTCCGCGGGGTGGGAGAACCATCCGGATTGAAAAGCAGCGCGCGATTCTGTTCGGCGGGAAAAAATCCGGGGGTGATGGAATTGACCCGAACTCCCTTCGGGGCCCATTCGCGGGCGAGGAATTGGGTGAGGCTGAGAACAGCCGCCTTCGCCGCGGAATAGGAGACGACGCGCGAGAGCGGAATGTGCGCGGAGACGCTCGCGATGTTAATAATCGAGCCGCGCTTATTCGCGCACATGGCGGGACCGAATTCCTGGCACGGAAGCAAAATCCCGCCGACGAGATTCAGATCAAAATTTGCGATCCAATCCTCGGGCGCAATTTGTTCAATCGGACGCTCGGGCGTAACGGTGACCTTCGAGTCATTTCCGCCGGCCGCGTTCACGAGGATGGTGGGATTGCCAATTTCCTGGCGAATTTTTTCATGGGCACCGGCCAGGCTTTCGCGCTTCGAAACATCCGCGGAAAAGAAGCGAGCTTTGCCGCCGGCTTTGGCAATCCTGTCCGCGCGCGCAGTTCCGCGCTCGGCATTGCGCCCCAGGATGGCAACCTGAGCGCCTGCCTTCGCCAGACCTTCAACAATGGCCCCGCCGAGGACACCGGTCGCGCCGATCACAACGGCCACATCTTTGGAGAGATCAAATAAATCCATGGCGCGTGAGAGGTAACACTTGAGCAGCGAAACGGTAAACGCTTTTCTTGAATGAAAGCGGCGGGAATGCGTATATGAGAACCGGATGTGGATTAAATCTGTTCTGCTTGGTCTTTTCGTTTCAGCGGCGTTCGGCGCGGAAGAGAAATTGAACCTGGCGACGCCGAGCGGCTATTTCTCCGGGGATGTTATTCCGGAATTCGAGAGGCGCTTTCATTGCAAAGTGGTGACAGACCTTTTTGAAGAGCCGGAAGCGGCCCTGGCCAAAGTCCAGAGCGGCGGCGCATCCTTGTATGACGTGCTAATTACGGCGGACTACACCATCACGCCGCTCATCCGCCAAAAGCTGCTCGCGCCGATCCCGCATGAACGCATTGCCAACCTGCAGAATCTCGAACCGGGCTTTCGGAAGACCCAATATGATCCCGAACTGAAGTACTCGATTCCGTTCCAATGGGGCACGATTGGGATTTATGCGCGGAAGATCCCCGGCCAGGATCTCGATCCATCATGGTCACTCTTTTTCGATCCGAAGAAGCAGCCAGGGCCAATCGTGCTGCTGGATTCGATGCGCGATACGATTGGCGCGGCCCTCAAGTCGCGGGGATACAGCTTTAACACGACGGATCGAAAGCAATTGCTGGAGGCGCGCGATCTATTGCTCGACGCCAAAAAACGCGCGCTGGAATTTGCCAACAGCCCCGGCGGACGCGCCAAGGTCCTCGATAAAAGCGCCCGTGCCGCGATTGTTTTCAGCGCGGAAGGCGGCCGTGGGATGAGTGAGGATCCGGAGACGATCTATTTTATCCCGCGCGAGGGAAGTGAAATATGGGTCGATAATCTCACCATTCTCGCCCAGGCGCCGCATCGCGACCTGGCGGAGAAGTTCATCAACTATCTTTTTGAGCCGGAGACCAGCGCGCAGATTTCGAATTATTCCCATTGCGCCAGTCCGAACCTCGCGGCGCGCAGGTTCATTAAGCCGGAGATTTTGAACAACCCCGCGCTTTATCCATCGGAGGAAGCGCGAAAGAAACTCGAACTTCTCAAGGACCTGGGGCGCGACACGCGCCTTTACGACCAACTCTGGACGACGATTAAATCGCGGTAAACCATATTGTAGAAGACGACGTGAGAGTCTCTGATCACCACGTCGTTGGAAAAGTGAGACTCCTTACGCCGTCCGCGACGATAATTTAAAATATGACGTTCGACCTTCAAAAGTCCCCCGTAACGGATCCAACGCCGGTTTATCGCTATCGCGACGGGCTTTACGCCGCCGACCTGCTGGCGTGCGCGCTTGTGTTTCTGGACTTCTTCACGTGGCTGGAAAAAGGTCCCGCGACCACAGAACAAATCTGCCGGCACTTTGAAATCGCTCCGCGGCCGACCGACGTGATGTTGACGCTCTTTGTCGCGATGGGCCTCCTGAAGCGCCAAGGTGACTCCGTTCATGTGACCGAAAGCGGACACGAGCACCTGGTCAGCTCCTCCCCCTGGTTTCTTGGACCTTATTACGCGTCATTGAAAGATCGTCCCGTCTGCAAAGACTTTCTCCAGGTATTGAAGACCGATAAGCCGGCGAACTGGGGCAGTTTCAAGAACGAAAAGGATTGGGCACGCGCGATGGAAGAACCGGCCTTCGCGGAGAGCTTCACCGCCGCGATGGATTGCCGCGGCGTGTTTCTCGGGCAGGCGCTCGCAAAAAAGCTGGATGGCGCGAAACGAAAGAGCCTCCTGGATATCGCGGGGGGCTCCGGCATTTACGCGTGCTCGATCGTGGCGCATCATTCCCACTTATCCGCCGCGGTTTTTGAAAAAGCGCCGGTCAATAAAGTCGCGGCGAACGCGATTTCAAAACGCGGCTTTTCAGACAAGGTCCGAGTGATTGAGGGGGATATGTTCGGGCGGGATTTCCCGAACGGGTTCGACCTGCATTTGATTTCAAACGTGTTGCACGACTGGAACGAATCCACGGTGATGGGTCTTCTGCGCAAATCTTTCACCGCTCTTGAACCCGGAGGGATGCTCGTGATTCATGATGTCCACATTAATGCGGATAAATCCGGCCCCCTTCCCGCCGCGTCGTATTCCGCCCTGCTCATGCACGCGACCGAGGGGAAATGCTACAGCCTTTCGGAGCTGTATCCGTGGCTGCAAAACATCGGGTTTCGTAATCTAAAATTCACGCCCACCGGCGCGGACCGCAGCATCGTGACCGCGGAAAAACCGGCGTAGCCGAAATGGACGAACTGTTTGAAGTCATCGCCGAGGACGATGACTTCCTCGTCGTCAACAAACCGGCGGGCCTGGTCTGCCATCCGACGAAGGGCGATATCTACTCCAGCTTGATCAGCCGCGCGCGCCTTTATCTAAAGGCCGCAGAACCATCGCACTTGATCAACCGGCTCGACCGCGAAACCAGCGGCATTGTCGTTCTCGCCAAAAGCATTCAGGTCGCGGCGCAACTTCGAAAGCAATGGGAGAAGCGCGAGGTCGATAAAGAGTATCTCGCCATTGTCCACGGGCATCTGGAACGCCCATTCGTCCGAGTCTCCGCGCCTTTAGCCAAGGATCACGAAAGCCGCGTGGCCATCAAGGACAAGGTTGCGCCCGAAGGTACCTCGGCGGAAACATTGGTAATCCGCCAAAAACTCTTCGAACGGGAAGGCAAGCCATTCTCGCTCGCGCGGCTGGTTCCGTTGACTGGACGGAAGCACCAGCTCCGAATACACCTCAGCCACATCGGGCATCCCATCGTTGGGGACAAAATCTACGGCGGAGATGAAAGCCTCTACCTCGATTTCGTCGTGGGAAAGCTTACGCCGGAGCAATCTCGCCGCTTGCTGACCGAGCATCATGCCTTGCACGCGAACCTTTTGAGCTTTGATTGGTTTGGCGCGCGGCGAACCTACGCCTGCGACCCGGAACGATGGTTTTTGAACTTCACCAAAAAACCCGCTTCAAATCTGCTCCCGAATCTTCTAGAGTAACCAAGTGAAGGATAACCTTTTGAACCATTCACCCGGAGATGGCTCTTGCACGCCGCCCGAGCACAAATTCCACCGCCGCCTTTTCCTTCAAGGCCTCGGCGCGGCCGGCGCAAGCTCGCTCTTGAGCTGGAGCGGCCTTTTTAGCCCCCAGGTTTTCGCGGAAGCGGCCCGCCGCCAGGGCAAGCATTGCATCCTGCTCTGGCTCTGTGGCGCGCCCAGTCAGTTTGAAACGTGGGACCCGAAACCGGACAGCATTTACGGTGGCCCGTTCAAGAGCATCCCAACGAAGATTCCCGGCGTCCATTTCGGTGAACTCATGCCGCGCTGTGCCAGCATCGCGGACAAACTCGCGATTGTCCGCTCAATGAAAACCAAACCGAGCGAGCATTTCCAGGGCATCGACCTGCTCAATCGCGGCGCGGAACCGCGCGAGCCGTTTGTTCGGCCCACGCTCGGATCGGTTCTCGGCCAGCAACTCGGCCAGCTCGACAGCCCCATTCCCAATTTCGTCCTGCTTGATCCGTGCCCTGAAGGCAACGAATTCAAGGAATTCAAAGCCGGCAATTGGGCCGGCTGGTTGGGCGCGCAATATGGCCCCGTCCGTGCCGGTGGCGAAATGAAAATCCAGGACGTGGACCGTCTCGCCGACGTCACTACGAGTGACTTTGAGCAGCGAGAAGCGCTCCGCCGATTCCTCACGCGCAAATATGAGAACGAACGGGCCAGCGCCGCCGCTTCTTCGCAGAACGCGATCTTCTCGCGCGTGAAGGGCCTGATGAGCTGCGCCGACCTGTTCGATCTAAAAAAACTGCCGGAAAAGGATCGCGAGCGTTATGGCCCTGGAACGTTCGGGGTTCACACCCTTCTCGCCCGCCAATTGGTCGAGAACGGCGCGCCTTTCGTCATGGTCGCCAACGGCATGACCTGGGATTGCCACGTTTTCCAGCACGAAATCTATCAAATGCTCGTTCCGGAGCTGGATCGAATCATTCACAACCTAATCACCGACCTCGAAGTGCGCGGTCTGCTCGAAGAAACGCTCGTCGTGATGATGGGCGAGTTCGGGCGCACGCCCTGGCTGAATACCAGCCGCGGGCGCGATCATTATCCGGACGCCTGGAGCCTTTCGCTGGCTGGTTGCGGCATCAAACCGGGCGTGGTCACCGGCGCGACGGACGAAGATGGCGTAGGCGTGATCGAAAAGCCCTACAACGAGAAAAACCTGTTCGCGACGATCTTCACCGCGCTCGGCATCGATCCTTACGCCGAATACGACATTCCCGATTTGCCCACGTTCCATCGTGTCGAGGATCACGCTGAACCGATCAATGATGTGCTCGCCTGAGCTGCAAAAGATCAACCGCCATGAGCGACGAAAAACAAAAATCCGCCGAGCCAGGCCTCAAACTCGAACTGGCAAAGGAAATCAAACTTCCGACCGCCGTCCTTGGGATCGATGTGCATCCCAACGGCGAGCGCGCCTTCGCCGCCTGTTTCGACGGCGGCGTGTATGACGTCAATCTCGAATCCGGCGAAAACCAGTTGATCGGCAAACACGAGAGCTACGCCTCTGGCCTGCGCTTCCTCCCGAAATCGGGCCTCTTAGTGAGCGGAGGCTACGATGGCATGCTGCGTTGGCACCACCCGTCCGAAAAGAAAGCAATTCGGAAAGTCAAAGCGCATCGTTTTTGGTCGTGGCAGATGGATCGTTCGGACGACGAACGCTTCGTGGCTTCGGTCACGGGACAATACCTCGCCGGTGGCTACAAATATGAACCGGGCCCCGAGCAGGAGCCGAGCGTCAAAGTTTTCGACAGTGAATCCGGTGAACTGAGGTTTTCCTTTTCCCATCAACCGCCCGTTCTATCTCTCGCGTTTTCACCAAATAGCCGTTATCTGGCAGCCGCCAATATGATGGGCGAAATCCGCGTGTGGGACCTCGAATCTGGCCGACAAACGGCCGCCTGGACCACGCCCGATTTCACAAGCTGGGGCATCATCAAGAGCCACCATTACATCGGCGGGATTTACGGATTAACCTTCGCGCCTAATAACTCCGAACTCCTCGCCTGCGGTATGAGCCCGATGAACGATCCCATGGCCGGCAACGGCAAACAGACCTGGCAACGTTTCGCTTGGCAGGAAAATCCGCCGCGCAAAACCGCGCAAATCAAAGATGGCGATCACGGCAATGGTCTCATGGAAACAATTCTGTTTCACCCATCCAACCGCTACTTCCTCATGGCCGGCCGTCTCGCCCAGGGCAAATGGAACACCGCTTTCTTCGACGCCACGTCCGGCGCGCTTGTGCATTCCGCGGATACGAAAATGCGCGTCACCGACTCGGCTTTCGTGCAGGACGGCGCCAAACTGCTTCTCGCCGGCGCCACCTCGCAGGAAAGAAAGAAGGACGGTAAATATCCGCCCTTCGGCCGCCTGAAACTTTATAGTTGCCAATTTTTGGCCGGAAACGCTGCGTAGATTCGATTCGGCGGTTTCTGCACCGAGTGGACTTTTACCGCTCCCGGGCTATCATCCGCGCTTTGCTTTGCTGGCGCGGAAACCGCCGAATTCGTAGGAGACGGTAAGCGCGCCAGTTCATTCTCAATTCGGACTCTCCCGCAATCTCTCCTGCGATTTCCGAAGCCGGGGGTAAGAGGGTTTTCTGAGGTCTGCTCCGGCAGGTTCGTAAAGCGGCTCCCCTTGCCCCTGAGCCGGACATATTCGAGGCTGCGTGGCGCATTCCTCGCATCAAAGGATAATATAGAACAATGATGCGCAACCGGGCGTCACTTCGGTTGCGCGGTTGTTCTGCCTTTTCGCGCTGAAACGAGCAAGGGAAAACCGGTTCAAATCAGCGACCGTTTTGTTCGATCGCGAGCAATGCGAGGCAGGTGGTTTCGACATTGGCGCGTCCGACCCCTCGTCCAGGGATCGTAGTCGGTGATCCAACCGCCGGAATCCGATTGCAGTTCAAGAAGCTTATCGAGAAGGCCCGAGGGCAGTTTCGGGGATGGCGAAAGATGGTTGGCGGCGATTACGGCAAGGGCGAGCTTATAGGTGGCGTAAAGATGATTGTGCGGCGTAGCCTCATCCAGGAAACCCCGGCCGTCCCACATCTTCATCGCGGCGCCCCAATTTTCGCGGGCCGCAATTGGATCTTTTTCCGCCATGCTCGCAAGCAGGCGGAGGTCCGCGTATTGTTCCCAGCCCTCCATCGGTTTATCGGTCACGACTTCCGTCCGAATGATTTTGTCTCCGGCGCGGCGCACTTCCTTCAATTCATAATGCCGAAACGGAAAAGGCTGTTTTGCCTCACCAAAAAGCAGTTCAATTTTGCCCGATTCCTGGACGCCTTCGCGGGCAATCGCGGACGTTATTTTTTGCGCGATTTCCGGATGAGCACGCGCGAGCATCTTTGCCGCGAGGAATTATCGTGAAACAGCCAGTAAACTTTCGCGCCGCGAAACTCGGGAAGCAGGTCGAGTTCCGAATCAAATAAATTGTTCAGGAACGCTTCGCCGCGCTTGATGGCATTGGTCTTCGGACCGAGAAAGGCGGAGGACAATTCCTCGGGGCCCATCGGATCTTTGAACTCCACCATCAGTTCATGCAATCGCCCGGCCAGAGTCTGGACCGTCTTGGCCTCTTTTGGATCGCCGGCCAGATTGCGCATTTCCCACGGGTCGTTGCGAATATCAAATAACTGGGCCTGCCCTTCTTTCGGTGTAAGGATTAATTTCCATCGCTCGGTTCTGATCGCGCGTTGCCGATCCAGGAATGCTCCGTAGAGCGCATCATAAAGCTTTTTCTCTTTCCCGGTGATGAGCGGGACAATTCTCGGGAACTGCACGGAATCAGGGACGGGTACTCCTGCAGATGCATCCGGATGACCTCCGGCATGCGTGGATACGGAGCGAGAATCTCGTCGCGCCCGTTGAAGTCCTTCTCGATCCGGAACGGATGTTTCAGCAGGAAATTCGGCGGGACTCGCAGAGTCGAAGGGGATAGAGGTCCAAATACTCCTAAGGATATCGTTCGCAGAACCCGAACGACTGCCCTTTGGTCAATTTCGCCTCGTCTCATCTCACTCCGCGCATGAGATGGAGGGGACTTGTCTCATGCGAGGGGTGAGATGAGACGGCGAATGACTAAATACCAAAAACCAAATAACAAGGAATGACCAAATTCTTAAATGAATTTGGTCATTTTTCCTCGCCATTCGCTCGCGAAGAGCTGCTCGCCTTCCAATTTCACGAGGCCTTCTTCGAGCCCGTTTTGATCGCTCGATAAGCAGTCGCGCGGGAATAACCGTGTTCGATGAGCTGCCGCACGGCCTCGTTTCGAGAAATCGGCCGCACCCACAATTCCAGCAATGCGTCTTCCGGCTCAGTGCGCTTGCCCTCGGTGAGTTCCTTCTCCCACGCTTCGAGATTAAACGACGGCTCGACTTCGTAGATCATCGCGTCCGGATTTAATTTGATGCCGTAGGGCGGGAATTCCTCACCGTTCGAGCATTTGCCGCAGGAGAGGACCAGCCGACGGTTATCGCTCGCGCTCGCCGGAGCGAGGTTGATCTGCCCGCGTGTCCAGGCCTGAAGCAGTTTCGAATTGCGTCCGAAGCTGGAGCGCTCGAAACCAGTAGC
>DASYTB010000534.1:0-3492 GCA_036002705.1 Verrucomicrobiia bacterium | reverse complement strand
ATCTGAATCGTTTGCGCATCGATCGGGCCAACAATCCCAAGACGCACAGCGCTGCTCAACCAACTCCGGAGCTGATTGAACAAAAAGAGACGCAAGGCCGCGCCGCGCTCCAAATGAAGCGCGTGGCAGATCGCTCCAAAGACCGGCGCGAAATGCCCCGGCAGTTCCTGGCCATCGACCTCCGTCCGCAAAGCCGTGATGGCGTCCCGGCAAAAGGCGCGCTCGCACGAGGCGAGAAACGCGTGACCTTGCAAGCGGCTCGCGCGGTTCGTGACATGATTCGTCGTGAACGCATCGCAAAGGTGATCCGTCCAAGCAAAATCGTTCGCCGCATCGAAGGCAACGGAAACAAACGGAAGAGAACTCCTTCCAGCCTGCGCGAGGGCCGCTTCCAGAAATTCGATTAAATGATCACGGCCGCGCAATTCGTGCTGTTGCCGCGTGGCCTCCACTCCCCCCGAATGCGCAAATCCGCCCGCCGGAAAAGCCGAATCCGCAAGCTGCCAGATCAGCCAGTCGCTGGCGGAAGTTTTTGCTTCGAGGGGCGGCATCAAAAAAGGAAATACCGTTGTGCCAGCGGCAAGACCGAAGCTGGCTCGCAACGCAGATGTTCGCCGTCCGCGCGGACTTCGTAGGTTTCAGGGTCGACACTTATTTTCGGCAGCGCGTCATTCCACCGCATCTGCCTCTTGCCGATATTCCGACAACCGAAAACGGCTTCCACCCGTTTGCTCAATCCGTACGCGTCGGCGGCATGGCGCTCTTTGCACAGGCGGCTGACAAACGCAATCGAACTCGAGCCAACCGCGCGCCCAAAACTGCCGAACATCGGCCGCATAAAAACCGGCTGCGGCGTCGGGATGCTCGCATTCGGATCCCCCATCTGCGACCAGGCAATGATGCCGCCCTTAATGACCATCTCCGGTTTTGCTCCAAAGAAAGCCGGCTTCCAAAGCACCAGATCGGCCAGCTTGCCTTTTTCCACCGAGCCAATCAGGTGCGACATGCCATGGGCGATGGCGGGATTGATCGTGTATTTCGAGATGTACCGTTTGATTCGTAGATTATCGTTTTCGCCCTTCTCGCCCGGCAACCGCCCCCGCTGGCACTTCATCTTGTCCGCGGTCTGCCACGTGCGCGTAATCACTTCACCGATGCGCCCCATCGCCTGACTGTCGCTGGACATCATGCTGATCGCCCCCAGGTCATGCAGAATATCTTCGGCGGCAATCGTCTCTCCGCGAATCCGGCTTTCAGCAAAAGCCACGTCCTCCGGCAGATTCGGATCGAGATGATGGCAGACCATCAGCATGTCGAGATGCTCGTCGATGGTATTTACGGTGTAAGGCCGCGTGGGATTGGTCGAACTCGGAAGAACATTCGGCTCCCCGCAAATGCGGATAATATCCGGCGCATGACCTCCGCCGGCGCCTTCCGAGTGATAGGTATGAATCGTGCGCCCCTTGATCGCCGCAATCGTCCCTTCGACAAACGTCGATTCGTTCAACGTGTCCGTGTGAATCGTCACCTGCACGTCGTGCTCATCCGCGACAGCGAGGCAGCAATCGATTGCGGCGGGAGTCGTGCCCCAGTCCTCGTGCAGCTTCAAACCAATCGCCCCCGCCAGAATTTGATCCGGCAAACCTTCGGGCAGAGCCGTATTCCCTTTGCCCGTAAATCCAAAATTGAGCGGCAGCGCATCGACTGCCTGAAGCATGGCGCGAATGTAAAACGGCGCCGGCGTGCAAGTCGTGGCGCAGGTGCCGACCGCCGGGCCGGTGCCGCCGCCGACCATGGTGGTGAGGCCCGCGGCGATCGCTTCGTGCGCTTGTTGCGGGCAGATAAAATGAATATGCGAATCAAAGCCACCGGCGGTCAGAATCAGCCCTTCGCCCGCGATTACCTCCGTGGTGACGCCGACAATCATCCCGGCCGTCACACCCGCCATCACATCAGGATTTCCCGCCTTCCCGATTCCCACGATCAACCCGTCCTTAATCCCCAGATCAGCCTTGTAAATGCCCGTGGAATCCACCGCGAGAGCATTGGTAATAACACAATCCAGCGCTTCATCCGCTCCCACGCCAGCAGCTTGGCCCATCCCTTCGCGGATCACCTTTCCGCCGCCGAACTTGCATTCGTCGCCATAGACGGTGTGATCCTTCTCGACCTCCAAGACGAGGGACGTATCGCCCAGATGGACCTTATCGCCCGTGGTTGGCCCAAACATCTCGGCGTAATGCCGGCGCTGCATCCGGTGTGACATGCTTCAGGAGTTATTTGCGAATTTAAGCTCGGCCACTTTCTTGAGAGCCGCAGTCTTTCCGCCCTCAGAAATAGGACCGCTCGCCAGATTATTCCCACCACGAATTACCTTGGCTCCCGCAATTTGGACGAGATTCACCGTGTGTGTTTCGCCCGGTTCGAAGCGAACCGCTGTGCCGGCCGGAATATCCAGACGCATGCCATGGGCTCGCGCGCGATCAAATTGCAGCGCGGCGTTGGTTTCAATGAAGTGATAATGGCTGCCCACCTGAATGGGACGGTCGCCCAGATTCGTCACCGTCAGCGACACAGTAGGACGATCCTTATTAAGCTCGAGTTCCCCGGGCCCAACTTCGATCAAGCCCGGTGCTGGCTCGTCCGCAATGTAAGAAAACGCGGCGACATCCGGCACTGGGAGAAAACTCCCGTCAAGCGCCAGAGCCAGATCGCCATTCTGGCTGGCGATTGGATGGTGCACGGTCACCAGCTTTGTTCCGTCTGGAAACGTGCCCTCCACTTGCACTTCGCTGATCATCTCCGGAACACCGGGAAGGACCTGGTTCCGCCCCAGCAGCTTGCGTCCTAATTCCATCAACTCCGAGACTCGCTTTCCATCGCGGATGAATTCCAGCAATTGTGTGGCAATGAGCGCCACGGACTCGGGATGATTCAGCCGGAGACCCCGAGCGAGCCGCTTCTGCGCGAGGAAGCCCGCGTTATGCAGCATCAACTTTTCAATTTCGCGCGGAGAGAGATGCATAAGTTACCATTTCCGTCCCCATGGGTCATCGGCGAGAAGCGACGGAAGAAAAGCGAGGTTCTGGTGCACAGCCCGCCCTACGGCTTCGACACTCAAGCCGGCGAATCGCAAAAGGACTCCTTCCTTGATGGGGCTCGCCGTAGAAGGCAAATCCGCCGCGGGTTCGACGGGCATTGAGCCAAAACGCTGCAAAATCTGTTCCGCAAACGTTTGCAGTTTCGGCCCCAGAATTAAAACCATCCCGAGGCAATTAAAACGGCCGGTTCGAAAGCGATTATTCAACGCGCCGTCATTTTCTAAAAGGACGCTATCCAGAAAAAGAACGCGCCCGTCTCGACGAATTTCGTTTCGGCTCCGGTAACGCCGGAAAGCCCAACGCTCACCCCGAGCGATTCTCCCGGCCGAAATCCAATCGACCAAAATCAGGTTCGCGCCGCGTGCCAACTCGAAGACTTGCTCCTGCTCAT
>DASYTB010000533.1:0-4997 GCA_036002705.1 Verrucomicrobiia bacterium | reverse complement strand
CGCGGCACGGACATTAAACTTGGTGCGGGTGTGACTGATCTCGGCGGTTTGCATGTGATCGGCACAGAGCGTCATGAAGCGCGCCGCATTGACCGCCAGCTCCGCGGACGCTGTGCGCGCCAGGGAGATCCCGGTTCTTCGCACTTCTTTATCGCGCTCGAAGACGATTTGATGCGCCTGTTCGGTTCAGACCGCATCGTCAAGGTAATGGAGCGCGTCGGCCTTGAAGAAAACCAGGAGCTCGAGCATCCGCTTTTGAACCGCTCGATTGAGACCGCACAAAAACGCGTCGAGCAGCACAACTTCCAAATCCGCAAGCGCACGCTCGAATACGACGACGTGATGAACAAACAGCGCGAAGTCATCTACGGCTTCCGCGATGAAATTCTCCATGCCCAAGATGTCCAGGACCGCTTGATGGATATCATGGAAGAAGTGGTGATCCAAAAGATCGAGCAGTTCACTTCGGAAGAAACTCCGGACGAATGGACGGTGCGCGGTTTGGCCGATTGGGTGAACCTGACCTTCCCGCTCGGCATGCCCGAAACGGAAATTCTGAAGGCGGCCAACGACGGTAGTGAGGCGCCGAGCCCCGGATCGATTTTCGACGGCTTGACGCCCGCGCAATTCGCCGCGTGCAATTTCATTTCGGACGCGGTTCGCAACGCCTACCAGCTCAAGATCAGCTTCGAAAATCCGGATGCGCTCAAGAACGTTGAGCGCTACACCATCCTTAGCGCCATCGACAAGCTCTGGCAGGAGCATCTCTATGGGATGGATACGCTCCGCAACTCAATCGGCCTGCGCGCTTACGGGCAGCGCGACCCGCTGATCGAATACAAAGCGGAAGCGTTCACGCTTTTCGAGGAGCTGATGGTGAACATCAAAACGGAGATTTGCCGCAATATTTTCCTCAGCGCCAGCAGCCTCCTGGCTTTTGAAAATTTCCTGCGCAAACTCCCGCAGCGGACCACGCACCAGGAAACCAGCGCCTTCGGCGGCCAAACCGCGACAAACCAAACGTCGGCCGTCTCCGGCTCGGCTCCGACCGGCGGAGCCGATATGGTGAGCGAAGCCAACGAAGCGGTGGCCGCTAAATCCAAAGCCAAGCCTGTCCGCACCGGTCCCAAAGTCGGGCGAAACGAGCCCTGTCCCTGCGGCAGCGGCAAGAAGTACAAGCAATGCTGCGGACAGCTTTAGAGCCGGTCGTTTGAACGGATTGATCACCCGGACACCTTGTAAGTCTGACCGCCATCAAGATCTTTTTCTGCATCGGCTTTCCGGGAACTCTGGGTCGGTCGGCCTTCTAAATCCTCACCGCCGCTGCGCTTTGTTTTCAATCGCAGGATCTCCATCCTCCTGATTCTCTAAAGTTTGCGCGAGTTTCTCCGATGGTTTCGAGAAAGCTTACCGAGCAACGCCAGCTCAGAGCGAGTATTAACACTTGGCTTGCGGGGCCGATTTAGAGTAGGGTAAGTGCTGTCTGCCTGCCACTGAGTTGATTTGCCATTGAAGGCCTGCTATAGCCGGGGAACTCCGGTCGCTAAACTTTTTGTAAGCTAAAGCTGAATCGTTCATGACCCTCGACCCAAGCCGAGATCAACCCGTCGTCTCTCACGGCGGCTCCGGATTCTCTGAAACAGAGGAGGCTTGGGATATTTACCGGTTGCTGGTCGAAAACAGTTACGACCTGGTTGGCGAATTGGACGTCAATCGCGACTTCGTCTATGTGAATCCCAGCTATTCGACCTCGCTGGGCTTCGAGGCGGATGAGGTGCTGCAAAAGAATGTTTTCGATTTCATCCATCCGCAAGATCGCGAGAAGGCCCGGCGCGAGCTCCAGCAGCAAGCCGGGACCACCGTTTTTCGATTCCGCCATCAGAGCGGCGCCTGGAAATGGTTCGACTGCTCGTTCCGACAGTTCGGCACGGCACTCGGCTCTCGCACCGTTCTCATCTCGCGAGATATCAGCGCCCGAAAAGAAGCGGAGATTAAATTTGAAGTTCTCGCCTCGCTCGGCAGCCGCTTAAGCGGCACGAAAACCCAGGTCGAAGCCGCACGCGTGATTGCTGAAGCGGCGCAAGTGCTCTGCCCTTGGGATGCCTTTTCCGTGGACCTTTACGATCCGCTCGACGATTTGATTCATCCGGTGCTCGTCATCGATGAAATTGATGGCGCGAAAAAGGAGATCCTTCCCGAGTACGAGAGTCGGGCGCCGAGCCCGTTCGTCCGGAGCGTTATTCAAGACGGTCCTCAGCGGACACTGAGAAAGGGAAATGACTTTGAAGCGGGCCTGCGGCCATTTGGGGACACGAGCCGGGCCTCGGCCTCGCTCCTTTTTGTGCCGATCGCGGAAGCGGGAGCGACCCTGGGCATTGTGTCGATTCAAAGCTATCGCATCAATGCCTATTCGCGCTCGGACCTCAAGCTGCTCCAGGTTCTCGCCGGACACTGCGCGGGCACGCTCGCTCGGATTCGGGCGGTGGATGGCTTGCGGGAAACGCAGGCGCGTTTCGAGGCGTTCATGGAGAACACTCCCGGCGCGGCCTGGATCAAAGACGAATTCGGGCGCTACATTTACGCGAATCATTCCATTGAAGCCCTGCTGCGGAAAAAGAAGCCAGAGATCCTTTCAAAATCCGACACAGATCTGCTTGATCCCGATGCCGCGCGGGAACTCGAACGGGAAGATCAGGAAGTCCGAAAATCGGGGAAGCCGCTGCGCATCCAAAAGAGCCTGCTGCATGATGACCAGCATCGCTGGTTTGTCTGCAAATTTCCCTTTCAGTCCACTAAAGGAAGCTGGCTGGTCGGCGGTCTTGGATTTGATATTTCCGAACAAGTGCAAATGCTCCGCTCCTTGCAGGCCAGTGAAGAGCGCTTCCACACTTTGTTTGAAGTTTCTCCCGTTGGCATCGGTGTCGTGCATGCTGGCACGCTGCTTTATACCAACGTCGCTTATCGCCGACTGTTTAACCTGCCTCCTGAAACGGCGGTTTCAGGCCGGGATTTTCTTCAAGACCTTGCGCCCGCCAGCCGTTCCGAATTAAGCGATTACTTTCGAGGCAGTACCGCTGCCCCGGCCTCGCTTCCCCCCACTGAAGTTCGAGGGGTGAGGGGAGACGGAGCGGAGTTTCCCTGCATTGTCCAGGTCGCTCCCGTCGAATTGCAGGAAGGCCGCGCCCATTTGGTTTTCATCCTGGATATTTCGGAAAAACGCGCGCTCGAGGCACAGCTCTTCCAGTCGCAAAAGATGGAGTCAATTGGGCGATTGGCTGGCGGTATCGCGCATGATTTCGCCAACCTGCTGACAGCCATCCAGGGACACGCCGCTCGTCTCGAACGTGGCACGGCCTCCTCTTCAATGGCGGGCAGTTCGCTGGATTCCATCATTCGCGCCGCGCACAAAGCCACCGAATTGACCCGGCAATTGCTCGCCTTCAGCCGCAAGCAAACACTGCAGATCGTCGAAACGGATGCCAACGCGGTGATTACTCAAACAGCGAGAATGCTTGAACGCGTCATCGGGGAGGATATTTCCTTGCGGCTGCACCTCGCGCCCTTGGCGCCGCGCATTCTCGCGGACCAGTCGCTGCTCGAACAGCTTCTTCTGAGCCTGGCGCTCACCTCGCGTGAGTCCATGCCGAGCGGCGGGAATCTAGCCGTGCGGACTACTTATCTGCCTCCCGGAGATAGAGTGCTTCCCCCGAAGTGGGATAAAGGCGGAGTTTGTCTCCGAATTGAAGACACGGGGCGAGGAATTCCGCGCGAAGATCTTCCGCAAATTTTCGAGCCGTTTTTCAAAACTCGCACCGGAACCGATACGGCCCTGCGGCTGGCGACCGTCTATGGGATCGTCCAGCAGCATTCGGCCACAATCGAGGTGCAAAGCGACGTGGGTTTGGGCACGCGCTTTGAGATTCTTTTTCCGGCCGCGGCCTTGCCAGCGCCCCCGGTGGCCGCTGCCGCCTCCCCACCGTGGCCATCTTGGGAACGGCGCGAGGATTTGATCCTCATCGTCGAAGATTCCGCGGATTTACGGAAACTCTTGCGCGAGGTGCTCTCCGATTATGGGCACCAGACCCTTGAAGCAGCGACTTACGCCGCGGGCCTGCAGCTTTTCGAGGGCACGCGCGATCGCATTTCACTCGTGATCGCCGATGTCTGTCTCGGGGATGGAAGCGGACGAGATCTGGTGCGCCACATCCGCTCGGTAAAGCCATCTCTGAAGGCGATCCTCACGACGGGCTACGATCCTCACCAGGCGCTCGGAAAGCTGAATCTTCAGCCGGGAGAGACTTTTTTGCCAAAGCCATTTCAAACAGAAGAACTCCTCAAGGCGGTGGACGAACTGCTCGCTGCCCGCTAACGGAAGCCGGACGTTTGAATCGAGTCTGAGCTGCTCAGCGAGGCGCGAGCGTATCCAGCTTTTGTTTGATCTTCTCGTCTGGTTTGAGCGCCAGCGACTTCGCGTAGGATTCCCGCGCCTGATCGAACTGTTTCAAATCCGCCTGAATATCGCCAAGGTGCTCGAGCAGAGTCGGGTCCGGCTTTTCCGAATGGGCCATGGCGCGATTCATATAACCGAGCGCTTCTTTGGGCTGCTTGAGCTTGAAGAGCACCCACGCCATGCTGTCCAGAAAGGCGGCGTTCTCCGGCTCGGACTGCACCGCGCGGTCGATCATGGATCGAGCTTCATCGAGGTTTTCGCCTCGTTCGGCCCACATATAGCCGAGATAATTCAGCGTCTCGGCCGAATCCGGCGCCAGCGCGAGACTTTTGAGAAAATATTTTTCAGCCTGCCCGTAATCCCCCGCGCGTTCGCTGGAGGCGCCGAGTTGAAAATAAAACGCATCCGTCAACCGTTTGGGGTCACTGTTTTTAGCGAGGATTTCCGCAGTGGTGAAATGTTGGAGCGCATTGGTGTAATCCTTCTCCTGGCTGTAAGCCATGCCCAGCAGGTATTCATCGGTAAAATTCTGGGGAAATCTGCGCTG
>DASYTB010000532.1:0-5032 GCA_036002705.1 Verrucomicrobiia bacterium | reverse complement strand
AGTCGCTGCCGACGCAATGTACATACACTTCGCGCTTCGCGCCCTCGGCGTTTTTGGTTTTCCAACTGATTTCGGCTTTGGCCATTCTTAAATCGGGCGTGCCGCAGCGCGTCCTTTACCACGTCATCCAAGTCATTCCGGCAGGTCAACGCTCGCGACCGCCATCGCGGCAATCCCTTCTTCCCGTCCGATAAAACCGAGCCCTTCGTTCGTCGTGGCTTTGATTCCCACCTTTTTGAACGGGATTCCCAACGCCGTCGCGATATTTTCCTTCATCTTATCCACGTGCGGACCAATCTTGGGTTCCTGCGCGATGATCGTTGCGTCAATGTTGATAATTTTCCCATTCAGGAAACTAACCTGCTGCGCCGCTTCGTGCAAAAAGCGCTTGCTGGGCGTGCCCTTCCAGCGCGGGTCCGTATTCGGAAAGAAGGTGCCGATGTCCCGCAGCCCCAGCGCGCCAAGAATCGCGTCGCAAATCGCGTGCATCACCACGTCCGCGTCCGAATGGCCATCGAGGCCTTTCTCGTGGGGAATTTCCACGCCGCCGAGAATCAGCTTTCGTCCCGTCACGAGCGCGTGAACATCGTATCCTATTCCTGTATGTGTCATGGGGCGCGAAGTATGGCGGGGCGGAAATAAAAAGCATAGCAGATTGCAAAAGTGGCCGAGTGACATCGGCGATTCGAAAGGTGACATTCGAAGTGTGAAAACCATTTCGCTTCAGACCCTCCTTCGGAACTCTCTGAAAGTTAAGCGCATGACAGCGTCCGGTACGAGCGTGCAGATTACCGATAAAAGGGAGCCGCTTTGGATTCTTCAAACCTGCCCGTGGTCCTGAAGCGGACGAGGCGGAACGCCGCCGCGCCATAGATGAAGTCCTCGATGAAGTGCTTCGAGAGAAGCCGTCCACGATCAGCGCGGTCCAGCTCTTAATTGAGTCACGTCGTTAACAGGGCGAAAGTCGAATGCAGGCGATTTGTAACCGCTCAGTCTTTGAATACGAGGCGGTGCATTCGTCGCATCGAACGGAGCCGCAGCCGTAAGGGAGCGATTTTGCCTCCAACATTCGTCGCGCTCCCTGTCGGTCGCGGCTCGGTGCTTCAACACTGACCGATTGCACCGATTACAGGCTCTTCGCATCCTTCCTTGACTTCGTCAGCCCGCCCAATTATTCAGGCGGCAGTATGAACCCAAACCTCTTCTTTTCTTCCCTTGTCGCCCTTGGTCTTTCCATCGCCAACGTGTTCTGCGCGCCACCGGACGTGAGCGGGAAATGGAAGTGGAATATCGATCGCAACGGGGAAGAGATCGAAATCACCATGGATGTGAAGCAGCAGGACGCGAAACTCACAGGCAAGGTGCATACACCGCAAGCCGGCGACATGGATCTTCACGACGGCAAGATCTCCGAGGATGGGAAGCTTTCATTTTACATCAACTACGAACGGGATCAGGGGCCATTGCGGATCGATTTCCGCGGGAAGGCACAGCAGGACAAGATCGAAGGGCAGGTCGAGTATCCAGCCTCAAACGGCGAGAAGCGAGAACGTGAATGGAATCCAAAGCGCGAGGCAAACAAGCACGATGTCAGCGGCGAATGGAAATCGACCTTCAAGCGGCAGGACGGCAGCGATATGGAAAGCAGTCTTACGCTAAAGCAGAGTGGGGACAAAGTGACCGGAAAGAACGAATTTAACGGGAATGAAACCGAGATTCAGGATGGCAAAATTCAAGGGGACGAAATTTCGTTTAAGATTGTGCGCGACCGCGACGGCCGGACCGTGACCTCAAAATATTTCGGCCAGATCAAAGGAAATAATTCGATCAAGGGTCATATCGACTCGGACTGGACGGGAGAAGTGCGGAAGCTCGAATGGGAAGCGAAGAAGAACTAAATCCTCGTGTAGTCGGCGGGACGCCGAGCGCGGCACGCGAAACACGCGCGCTACGTCAAGAATTTCAGGCCGCGCTCAGCCGTCGCGAAAGCCGGCTGGATAAATACGTTTCGATAAAAACGAAGGCGAGCGCCGCGATGAGAAAGTTGCGCCAGAGCTTTTGGCGGGCCTCGGTTTCGGTGGCGAGGAGTCGGCGTTCACGCTCGCGCGCCGTGGCCGCATCGGCGTTTTCAGCATGGGCTGGCAACGACAACGGAACTCCCAGCGAGCGGAGGTCTTCTGGCGCGAGTGGCTTTAGCTTGGATTCATTCGCGTCGAGATTGACGGCGAATTGAAAATCCCCGGCCGTGTAAATGCCCGGCACCGACGTTTCCGAAAACGTCCGTCCGCTGACCTTTTTGCGCGCGCCATCCGGAACCACGACCTCCTCAACGCCCGGTGGCAGCGGCACGGAATCGCCAATTGTGTATTGATGCGAAACGCTCCGAACATTCGCGCTCTGTTCCAGTATCCCGAACAACAGTGGAATGAACTTTGTGGAAAGAGCGAATTGGCTGTCGGACGGGATCCAGGTGCTGCCCATGACCAGCACGCGTCCGCGTTCCACGGGAATTTCCGCGAGCAAAGGCGCGCCGGAGTCGAAGGAAGTAATGACATTGGCGTTCGTGACGCTGGCCAGGTTCATTGTTCGATATTTCCAGAAGTGAATTTTCGTGAAGTCGCTGAACCGCGCGTCCGAAAAGGGTGCGAAGAGAGGATGCTGGAAATCGATCCGGCCAAAAAGAGCGTAGTTGCTCACCTGGGCCTCTTCGGCCGAAACAAGAATGCCCCCGAGCAAAGTAGAAACCGTGTTCGCGCTCGCCGGATCCTTGAACGGTACCAGGACGGTCCGCCCCTGCCGCAGAAGATTACGCGCGAGATCGGCGCCTTCGGGCGAGAGCGCTTCACCAATGACGAGCATGCCCGCGGAGGCGGCTTCCGCGGGGACAAAGTTGTTGGTGATGGCGAGGACGTGCGTGGAAAGATTCGTTTGCTCGAACGCGCGGTGCAGATAGTAGCGCATTCCATGCGAGTCGTCCGCCGCCTCGTTGCCCAGATAGGCGACGGCGAGCGGGCGCGATTGCGTTTCCGCGGCATAAGCCAGATTGTCGAAATCTACTTCATCACCCGAGAGCGCAAGAACCGTGGCGTTGGTTGGTTTCGCGGGCGCGGCGCTAATCCGGCTCTGTCCGGCGGGAACATAAAGCCTGAGATTCTCGCCCACGGCGTCATTGCCGGCCCGCCACTGCAACGTGAGTTGGTCCACCTTTGATTCCACCGAATTCGCGACGCGCACCCGTACGGGTTGGTTCGTCACCGACGAAAAGAGTTGGCGATTCTCTTCGAGAATATGCAGCCCGGCGTTGCCAGTTTGTTTCCCGCGAAGCTGGATCAGCTCGATTTGCAGTTTCTTGGGCCATTCAAAGCCCTGCAGCCCGTCCAGCGAGGCACCCGATTGAAGGTCCGACACGATAATCATGCGCAATGCCGTATTGCCCTGTTCCTGCGCATCCCGATTGAGTTCTTCAACTAATTCCTCCGTCGCGGAGATCATCGCACGCCCCAGGTGCGTTCCGGACCAGCCCGGGGAGATCCCCGCCAGGCGGGTCTCGGCGGCCGCCGCGCGCTCGTTCGGCGCCAACCGGGCGGCATCCGCGAACGAAAGGACCTTTCGCAGTTGCTGATCAAAGGTGTAAATGGCCACCGCGTCCGAAGCGGCGGCTTTTTGAACGGTTTCAGTCGCGCGCTGTTTCGCCTGGTTCCACAAATCCTCGCGCCGCATGCTCGCGCTCGAATCGATCAGGATCGCGACACGGCTGCTTTGGTTATCCGCTTTCGACGGCGCCATCGGTTTGGAAAAAAATGGCCGCGCGAAAGCCAGCGCAAGAAGGGAGAGAACCGCGCACCGGAGCAGTAGTAGGAGGATGTGTTCCAGCCGGCTGCGCTTGGTGATTCGCGGTGGAGACGGTTCGAGAAACATGAGCGAACTGAATAAAACCCGCTCGCGCGAACTGCGCCGGATGAGATGAAAGATAAAAGGCAGCGCCACCGCCGCGGCACCGGCCAGAAACAATGGCGCAAGGAAACTCACAAATTCAGAGGCTTGGTCTTAACGCTCGTGAGCTTATCATTGGGACACTCCCGGATCAAATCACATTGAAACCGAAACCGCGATAGCCCAGAATTTCGCCATGACGGAACATTAGCCAGGCAGTAGCCTAATGTTGAGGCGGTCCAGCGCGGAGAAATGCTTCATTAGAAACCTGGCACCAACGTTGCGTGGAACCACCGCCAAAGGAATGGACGAGTATCGCGCGATCTGCTTTCGAGAGAGCCTAGTACGCCTATTCAATGGGCGAGTCGATATCTGGAGCGACCGCGCTCGAATTGAAGGCGCGCGTATTATTGCACTGAGTGCGGAAGGACGTGTCACCGCTGAACTCCTTGAGTCCAACAGCGAATCTCGAATCGGGAGCTGGAGGCTAATTAGCTCACTCCAAACCTAATGCAGACGGAGGATTTTAATTACGAACTCCCGCCGGAGTTGATTGCGCAACGGCCGGCGGAGCGAAGAGATGCGAGCCGGTTGTTGGTGCTGCACCGTGAGAGCGCACGGCGCGAGCACTGTTCTTTTCCTGACTTGCTGGGGTATCTCCGCGCGGGCGATTTGCTCGTCCTGAATAATTCGAGGGTAATTCCGGCGCGGCTGCGGGGCTTTAAACCGGGCACCCATGGACAGGTGGAAGTGCTCTTGCTGGAAGAGGTGGCGCGAAATGATTGGTGGGTGATGTTGAAGCCTGGAAAACGCGTCCGGCGCGGGACGGTTCTCCAGTTTCGCGACAAGGCGGGAAACGAAACGGCGATCCTCGCGGAAGTGCTGGAGAAGAACGAGGAGGGACAATATCGGCTGGGATTTTCCGGCAGCAATAACATCCAAGCGGAGTTGGCCAGCATTGGTGAAGTGCCGCTGCCCCCGTACATCGAGCGGCTGGGCGGATTGGAACCAGAGGATGCCGAACGTTACCAGACGGTCTTTGCGCGGGAAAATGGATCGGTCGCCGCGCCGACGGCGGGCCTCCACTTCGACGCCGCCA
>DASYTB010000531.1:0-3051 GCA_036002705.1 Verrucomicrobiia bacterium | reverse complement strand
ACCTCGCCTACTTCGAGGATTCAGTGTTAAAGGCCAACAAAACCCCTTCGTTTGAGTTGTCACTATTAAGACAAGTAAGGCGCTGCTCGGCAGCGCCTTACCGTTCAAGCTTCTTTCCATCAATAACTTTTCACCGGATTGTCGGCAAAGGCGTTTTGATTCAGTTCCGGCGGGCTTCCGGTTCAGTACACCCTTCCTCTTCAAGCAACCCCGCCGCCCCGCGCTGCGCGCGGGACGGCTGGGACCCGCATTGAGAGAGGGTTATACGATGCCTTCGAGCAATTCTCTTTGCCAGGCCATCAGATCGGCTTTGTATTTTTCCCAATCTTGTGAAAGCAGTACGAGTGTCGAACGGCTGGCGATCAGGGTCGGGTCGATTTTCAGCTCGGCCGCTTTTTTGTCACGGGCCTGTCGCAACGTCGTGAAGCGTTTCTGCTCGGGAAGGGTGGGTTGGTAAAGAATATTGATTCTTTTTTGCGGCAGTTCTTCGTCCGGCAGCTTATGGGCATGCAGGATGGCGTGAAGGATCGCCTCTTTCCGTCTCGAACTCATTTTCGGCGGCAGGATTCGCTCGGGATGCTTGATCCGCTCGCCTTCATGGGCCAGTCGGAGGAGCAGATCGTGATTCAGGACAAAAAAGGGCGGCTTGTTAGCCGCGATGGCTTCCTTTTCCCGCCACTTCCAAAGCTCCCGCAAAACCGCGAGGCCGCGCGGGTCAAGGCGGTCGCTGCCCTTCATGCGCCATTGGTCGCGGTTGGGTGTCGGGATGTCGGCACAGTCTTTGATCAATTGATCGCACGTTTCCTTCTGCCAGCTTGAGCGCCGCAGCGCCTCCAATTCGCCGCGAAGCCGGTCCGAAAGCGGTTTGAGATAACGTGTGTCATTGCGGGCATATTCCTCCATCCTCAGGGTGAGTGGACGCCGCGCCCAATTCAGTTTTTGCGGTCCCTTTTCCAGCATCACTCCGAGATGTTTTTCGACGAGGTGGCCCAACCCGAATTGCGGGTAGCCGAGCAGACGCGCCGCCGTCATGGTGTCAAAGATCGCGCTCGGGGCGAAATCGAACGTCTTCCGCAGCATCCGAAGATCATAATCCGCGCCGTGAAGAATCAATTCGCGGTCGCGAAGAGTATCGAGCAACTCCGAGAGGTCCAGCCCAGCCAGAGAATCGACAAGGAGATCGTCCTTTTCGACGCTAAACTGCATGAGGCAGAGCTTTTCGGGGTAGGCATGGAGGCTATCGGCCTCCGTGTCCATCGCAATCCAGGGCGAATCCTTGATTGCGGAAACGACCCCTTGTAACCTCTCTGCATCGGCTATCACCCCATACTAAATAAGCGCAGAACGCATGAATTTCAAAGGGAAGCGGGAGAATAAGTGCCTTATTGGTCCGAGGCGCAAAGACGGTGACGTTCCTGGCGGTTCTTTGTTGGTCGTCGGTTACAGATCGTTGCCCGGTGCATCGTCGGGCGGTTTTGGAGGAGATTCGGATTCACGAAAAGGTGAGTTCTCGTTGCGTCGCTTCCAGCGGGCGAGGCGCCCGCTGGGGACAGCCGAGGCGGCTGTCCTCCCCATTCAACTCTGCGGGCAGGGCGGAGGGGCTCGGAACGGCTTTGGGAACGGAGGGAAAAAGAAGGGCGGAGGCAGCTTTTAAGGTGGGATATATGGATTAACGCGAGCCGCCTTCACCCGGAACACAGATGTAAAACATCTTTGTCCACGGATAAGCTCAGCCCGCCTGTTCTGTTCAACAATCAGTGTTTCCCTTAAACGCGCGTCCAAACCATTCCCTGGCACGGGGCAAGCCGTTCTCCGCACGACGCGCTTCTTTGGATAAAATTCCGCTGGTCAGAGGGCTTCGGCGCGTTAATAAGTAGAATGAAGAATGACGCCTCCTCCGCCCCGCACGTCAAAAAGAACTTCCTCGGCGCCGCTTGTGCCGCACCGGCCCAGTTGGAAAGGGGAATTGGGAGCGTTGGCCGCGTGGATGATCGGAAGTTCACTCGCGAGGACCTGGCGCGTTCAGGTGCAGGACGAGAGCGGCTGTTTAACCGAAAAAGCCGAAAAAGGTGGCCCACCCTTAATTGTCGCAATTTGGCATAATCGCCTCGCCAGCGCGATGACGGTCTGGCGTTGGGCCGGGCCGTACCGGCCGTGCGCGGGATTGGCCGCGTTGATTAGCGCCAGTCGGGACGGCGGGTTTCTGGCGCGCACTTTCGAACGTTTTGGCGTCCGGCCTGTGCGCGGCTCATCCAGTCGGCGCGGGGCGCAAGCGCTCCTGGAGCTGACCTCGGTGATTGAAGCGAACTATCACGTCGCCATCACACCCGACGGGCCGCGCGGCCCGAAATACGTGGTCCAGCCGGGCATTATCGCGCTCGCGCAGCTTTGCGGGATCCAAATTCTTCCGATTGGGGTCTTCGCGCATGGTAAGAAGGAGCTTCGCAGTTGGGATAATTTCCAGGTTCCGCTTCCATTTACGCGATGCGACATCCATTTGGGCCCGCTGATCTCTGTTCCGCGCGAGGCCTCGGAGGGAGAGCGCGAAGCCGCGCGGCTTCAACTTGAAACTGAACTGAAACGGCTGAACCGAGATTAGGTGGAAGGGGTCTCTGCTCAATTCCTGGGGAGGTCGGGACGGCCTCGGACATTCAGGAATTGGCGGCTCGTGACAATGCTATCAATCAGGGTCGCGAAACGGTACCCGTTTTGAGCGAGTTTTTCCTTCATGCTTTCGATAGTCGGATCGTCTGAAAGGATGAGAGTTCGTCCGAGCGCATAAGAAAGAAGTTTTCGGCAGAGGTTATCGACAAAATCGTTCTCGCGGTCTGCGCGGATGTATTGGCGCAAGCCTTCCAGACCGGCCGCATCAGTCCCGCCGGGAAAAGTGGCGCGGGCATCAACCGGGTGCCCGGCGAGGTCTTCCGTGCGGCGTTCGCCAATAGGCCCGTAGCCTTCGAAAACCAAACCGAGCGCATCGAAATGGGCATGGCAGGCCGCGCAGGTTTTGTCCGAGCGATGCCGTTCCAGCACGGCGCGCAAGGTGAGGTC
>DASYTB010000530.1:0-3172 GCA_036002705.1 Verrucomicrobiia bacterium | reverse complement strand
CCTCATCGATCTTTGACGCAGGCTCAGGGATCGAGCTCAATAAGCGGTTCTTCAAGCTGATTAGCTGGTACGACAACGAATGGGGTTATAGCAACAGAGTTGGCGATCTTTTAAAACACATGATCGCCAAGGGAATTTAGCCTTTAAAATGGATTGTCGCGGGACCATCAGGTCCCGCGACTTGTTTAAAATCGAACTGCCGATCTTTCCAGCAGAACTTTGTCCTATTCAACTTTCTTTTCGGCGTTGTGCTCGGCCTTTTCCGCTTTCGCGTCGGCATCAACTTTCTTCTTGTCGGCGTCGATCTGAGCCTTGGCCTTCTGCTGCTGAGCCTCGATATCGGCTTTTTGAGCCTTGGCATCCGCATCAGTCTGTTTCTTCGCGGCCCGAGTTGAGTTATCTACCTGCTCCTTCTGCTGGTTGAGCGAATCCTTGGCGTTGTCTTTTTCATCGTCAACTAACGCATTGTGTTTGTCACAGCCAGCAAGAGCAAAAGCGGTGAACAGAATTGCGATTGTTTTCTTCATAATCGTTACTTTTTGTTCCTTTTGGACCAATGTCGCCGGGGAGCAAAAATCAGCAACCCTAACGGGCTCCTGTTCGCTGACTGCGGTGAAAAGTCGAAGATGGCTACGAGAAATGCTGACGCGGCTCTTTTACTCCCAAGTCGGGATATCGGTGGGACTGATTTCGAGGCATTCGTCCTGATCTTCCCAAATGAGCGCCGGATAGTGCTCCAGCAGACGGGGCAAAAGCTCGACAGCGGCGGTCCGCAGGAACGCTTCCGCCTCCGTGGCTGCCTTCTCAAAGATTTTGTCGTAATCACCCGAGGAGCGCATTTGGTTTTCGTCGTAATGCGCGACGGCGTGAACGTTGCCGTAATTTTCCGCCCACGATTCCACGGCCCCTCGCAGGCCGGAGGGAAGATCTTCAAACGTGATCGCTGTTTCGCCGCAGTTTCCGCAAAGAAGCCCGCTTTCGACGATGTTCCGGGTGAACACCGGCACCAAAGGCGAGCTGCAACATTCGCTCGAGGGGTAAGCCGCGGGGAAGTTGGCCAATCGTTTGTGCCAGATGTCCCGCTCATTTCCCACACTCGCGGCGACGCGATACGCTGTGTAGAGCGGGTGCGACATGCGCCAAAGACGGCCTTCGAGCTGCCCGAGAGTTTGGGCGAGCCAGCGAGCCAGGGTCAGATCATCAAAACTGGAGAACGGAGCTTTGTACTCCGACCAGAGGGCGTTTTCAGCATCGGTTTCAGCCATGCGAGGTCAAGCCATGCGGCAAAGATGTTTTGCGGTGAAGAGCCATTCCAGGCGCGCGCCGCCGGGTTCCGCGCTAATGCAGGAGAGTTTGCAAAATCCGCCCTTTTTCATCGTTATCGCCAGGCCGGGGTTGCCCGCCAGAAGGGTGGATACGAGGTGGCTCAGCTCGGGCTCGTGCCCAACCAGCAGAACGGACGACTCCTTCACTTTTTTTAATTCATGAAGAATGGCGCCCACGCCTTTGCCGGAACCGAGAGCGATGCAGGGATTGAGGAGCGTTCCGCAATTGAGTTGTTCCGCGATCAGTTCGGCGGTCTTCCAGGCGCGAACGAATGGGCTGGCGAGGATCAAATCGAATTCAACTCCCAGCTTCGAAAGCGCTTTTCCGGCGGCCTTCGTTTTTTCCACGCCTTCGTCGGTGAGCTGGCGGTCTTTATCCGCGCCGCTCGCGCTCACCTCTTCGGCAATTCCATGCCGCAAAATGTACAGCTCCATTAAACTTTGCCATTCAGCGGACCTTTCTTTTCAGCCCGAAACAGCGAGCCGGAATGTAGCACTCGTCAGAAACATCTCTAGAAAAAAGGAAGTGCGCGAAGAATTGACGTTTCTCAGAGAGGCGCGACTACGCGAAAATAAGGGAAAAACGTACTTCCCATTCACAAGAATATGTTCTAATCTTTTAAAGTATGTCACCCCAAGCACTACAATTAACGCCGGCTGACATTCCCCCCGATACGGAGTTTCTCGTATATTCTCCCGAGCACGGACTTATCTCCGAGCATTCCAGTGAAGAACAGGCGCGCGCTTCGCTCGCGAGCCATGTTTCGGAAATGGAAAATGGCGAGTATTTGCCGTTCCTGCTCAAGCGCGCTGGAGAAGAATGGGAAATCCCGGAGGGCTGAAGAGCTTGCTCGTCACCAGCCGGAAGTGACGGTAATGGATTCTGGACTTCGGTATTGGTCCAAAGCTCCTGATTTTTTATCGTTTTTCCTTATTTTAATTCCCGTTATTCCAAGGTTTGTAGTCCTTTGCACCTGGCTTTTCTGCTTGCGCGCGGAGGGCAGGACAGCCTCTCCTATCCGCTATCGGGTCTGTTAGAAACTGTTTTGATTTAGAAATAATTCTTATGAAAAGCCTTGCCCTGCCCTCCACTCTTCTTCTCGCGATGTTCAACGCCGCGCCGATGATTGTGGCGGATGACCTTGTCTTTTTTGGCAATTTGCACAGCCATACGTCCTACAGCGACGGTTCTGGAACGCCGGACCAGGCGTTCACCCACGCGCGCGATGTCGCGAAACTGGACTTTCTGGCGATTACGGAACATAACCACCGGGCCGCGGAAGAGGGCGCCACGGCGGACCGGCGGGACGGTGTATTGATTGGCAAGAATCCCGAACTTTACGTGGGGCCAAGTGATACCGCGTTAATTCCGACCGCCGCCCGTTTCAATAAAGACGGGCAGTTCGTTGCCTTTTACGGGCAGGAGTTTTCCAGTATTTCCAAAGGCAATCACGCCAATGTTTTTGAGATCGGCGAGGTGATTGATGACCAGGTCGTGCCGAATGGACGTTTTGATTCGCTCCTTAACTGGTTGGACACACATGCCGATTCGACGGGAAAAAAGGCCATCCTCCAGTTCAACCACGCCATTCTGCTGGATAATTACGGCATTCAATACGGAGCGGATGATTTCGGGGGCCAGTCCGCTTGGATCACGAAAATGAGCGATCATGTAGCGCTCTTTGAAATCCTCAATGGACCCGCGATGGCAAAAAATTCCGGGAACCGCTCGGACGAAGTGATCGAGAACGATTTTAAGCATTATCTCCTGCTCGGCTTCCACGTCGCGCCAACCGGCGACCAGGACAATCACTATTTCACTTGGGGGACATCGACGGACACGCGTA
>DASYTB010000529.1:0-4172 GCA_036002705.1 Verrucomicrobiia bacterium | reverse complement strand
GCTGGGCATGGCGGCGGCCCGTGACCAGCGTGGGAGCGACGAGCACGTGGTCACGATCTTCGGCGACGCGGCGCTCACCAACGGGATTTCATTTGAGGCGCTGAACAACATCGCGCACACGACGAAAAAGTTCATCGGCATTCTGAACGACAACGAATGGAGCATTGCCAAGAATGTCGGGGCGATTGCCAGTTACCTGAACAAGCTCATTACCAACCCGCGGTATAATCAGCTTCAAAAGGATTTCGGGGCATGGATCAAACGCATCCCGAAAGGCGACCTTGCCTTGCGGCTCGGCCATAAGGCTGAGGAAGCGATCAAAGGCGCGGTGTCCGAGGCGGCTCTCAAACCGAGCCAAAGTCCGCTGGGCGGGGACGGCCGCGGAGGCTACGGGAGCAGTTTGATTTTCGAGGAAATGGGGATTCGCTATCTTGGGCCGATTGATGGCCATGACTTGCCGCTCCTGATCAGCGTTTTGGAATATGCCAGGAGCGTCGATTTCCCGATTGTCATCCATGTTGTCACGATCAAAGGCAAAGGTTACGAGGTAGCACTGCAACAGCCGGAGAAATTTCACGGCACCGGGCCATATGACATTCGCACTGGCGCGGCGCCGTTGGCGAAACCAGGCACTCCGCCGAATTACCAGGATGTGTTTGGACAGGCCATGGTGAAGCTCTGCCAGAAAGATAATTCGCTCGTCGGAATCACGGCGGCTATGCCCAGCGGGACTGGGCTGAAGGCGCTGGAGAAGACGCTGCCAAATCGTTATTACGACGTGGGCATTGCTGAAGAGCACGCGGTTCTGTTCGCGGCGGGCATGGCGACGATGGGTTATCGACCCGTCGTGGCAATCTACTCCACATTCCTGCAGCGGGCCTACGACTGCATCATTCACGACGTCGCGCTGCAAGACCTCCCAGTCATTTTTTGCATGGATCGCGCCGGGCTTTCGGCCAATGACGGTCCAACCCACCACGGGCTTTTTGATATCGCCTATCTTCGTTGTGTGCCGAACGTGATTGCGATGGCGCCGAAGGATGAAGATGAATTCGTCGATATGATGTTTACGGCGACGATGCAGAAGCATCCGACCTTCATTCGCTATCCGCGGGGCGCGGGGGAAGGCGTACCGATCAAGGAACAACCCGCCCTGCTGGAGATTGGCAAGGCGGAAGTGATCCAGAATTTCTCGAACGATGGCGGGCCGAAAGTCACATTGTTCGGCCTGGGTAACATGATGAAGCTTGCGCGGCAGGCCGCACCGCTCTTGCGCTTGGAGGGATGCGACGTGGCGATGGTGAACCCGCGTTTCACCAAACCGCTGGATGCGGCGACGACCGAATTTTTCGCGCGGGCCTCCGACGTGATCGTCACTTTGGAGGACCACGTTTTGCCCGGCGGGTATGGAAGCAGTGTCATGGAATTGCTCGCCGAAAACGGAATTACGACTCCGGTCGTGCGGATCGGCTGGCCAGACCAATTCATCGAGCATGCCTCGACCGTCGATTATTTGCGCAAGAAGTATGGCCTGACAGTCGAACGGGTGTTGGAAGGTGTAAAGGCCCGGGTGGCTTCGAGTGAATCCGAGGTGGTTCCGCCTCAAGCGTCCTTCGCCTAAAAACGCCATTCAACGAGCGAGTCGGTAGAAACGCTGCCCTGGCGGGAGAGGAATCTCCAGCGGGCTAAGCGCGCGAAAAACCGCCGTCCACGGGCCTTTGACCTGCTCGGCTGACTCCAGGTTGCCATTCCCGGTCCAGGAGATTCTTACCTGATTGGTTGGGACCAGTTCCACCTTTAGAAATCCGGAAGAATCGTTGGCGCTGCCATAGGAGCCGATCGGGGCTCCGAACGCCAGCACTTGGTCCGGACCGTCGAAACGAATATTATCGAAAGACCCGACATACTGGACCAAAGACTGTTCCATGAGAGCGGCGATCACAATTTGATCGACGTGGTCGGAGTCGAAGATTCCCGGAAGGCCCGGAGTGGGCTGAAAATCGGCGAGCGAGGCCTCGATACGGCCCCACCCATTCGTTCCCGGAGTGTAAGGCACGGTGATCTGCAGCCATTTTCCAGAAGGCGGGTTCGGTTCCAGGTTTTTGATCTGCATTTGGATCTGGCAGGGATAGCCGTGATCTTCCCGGAAATCGAAGGAAAAGAACCAGTTGGTCCACTCCTGGCGGTTCGCCGGAAGAGCCCAGGGACCGTTCGGGAACGGGTAGGCGAACCCAAATCCGGAGAAATCGAGACCCGGCGGGTTCGTTATAACTAAAAATGCCGACTGCGACCCGTCAGAACCCGATAACTGCACGCCTTCGTTTTGCCACAAGTCGATGGTGGCGTTCGTGTCCGGATATTTGAAACTCTGCCAGGGGGCCACATAAGAGGTGTTTAGATTCGAGGGCCACATCGCCCCGCGGTCGCGTCCTTCGAAACTTTCCCAAACGTCATGCGATTGAAGCGTGACGGGCCGAACCTCCGCCGACCATTGCAGTGGACCGCCCGCGGCAAGTGGAACCGTGATCCCAAGATTGGCGGACCCATTACCCAATCGTGTGACCACCTGATTTGACGCCACAGTCCCCTGAGGCGCGACAAGATTCAGGATCACGGCGTAAGCATGATTTGTCACATCAATCGAGTCCCAAAGCAGGGCTCGATCAAAAGGTGTGGGATCATTCGGGTCGAGTGAAGGCAGTTCCTGCCATTCCAAGGGGATCGTATAGGTTTGGCCCGCGAGCGGAGTTGCAGGCAGCGCGTTGGTCGGCCGAACCGCCCAGGCCAATCGGACAGGCACGCGAGATTCCGTCCCGGAGGCGCCTCCGAGGATCGCATGCAGGAAATAGCTCCCGCCGTCTGGCGTCGAAACGTAAGTAGGATCGTTTGGATCGGCATCCGGAATTGATATTTCCGATTGCTTCTGATCCTTGCCTGTTACAGTCGCGGGAACCGATCTCGACAACACCCGGCCATCGGCGGATTCGAAGCTGAGCGCGAGCGGCAATGCGCCGCCTTGCGTATCGAATCCAACCGAAACCGGATACGATGCCGCGCGGGGGTGAACGATGACAGGCGCGGACTCAAACCAAACCCGGTAGGGGCTGGATTGGATGAGCGAGGATCGAGAGCTTCCTTCTTCGAAAGCGTAAAGCAGGATGTAATCGTCGCCCTGCATATCGAGGGTCAACACGCCGTTCGAGGGCCGCGCGACAATCCCGCCCTGGGTCAGGTTCTCGACGGTCTTTCCCTGGAGTAAGGACGGGGCGGTCACCGTTACCGAAGCGCTGTTGGTGCCTTCATTGAGCAAGGAAACAAGAATACTGCCGTTTCGACACAGACGATAATCTGGCATGACGTAAGCAGCGCCGGGCCCTGTCAGACGAATCACCGGTGTGACTCCAAAATACGTTTGATAGATCGCCTGGAGCCATTGCGAATGAAAATCCCAAACGGATTCTTTCGTATTATCGTCGGTCGCATGAATGTCGCCGAGCGCGAACGTATTGACAGCCGCTTTTCCCCATCCGGCGGCATGCGCCTTGGTGACAAGAGCGGGAATTCCAGCAGGTTGCGATCCATTCACGCCGTTGTCTGTCACGACGGTCGTCCCATCCGTAACCCCGAGATTGTGCCAGATCTCCCAGCTTTTCACTTTCATGTTGTACGACGAAGGCAGAGGGGAAAGCGCTCTCGCTCCCTGGAAGTCGATCTCTTCCCAATCATCATTGGTGACGATGGCGTGAAGACCTCGAAAGCCGTTCGCGGTGGCCAGCCCAAAAATTGAACTCATAAAACCATTCCAGTCGGGATTGGGCCGGCTGTAAGGGTCCAATTGGCCGGGCAGATCGGCGTTGGCATGGACATGGATTCCAGCCGGGAGCACCCGCGTCGCGAGTTCCTGCAGTTGCTGAGGAGCCATCTCGTAACAGCGGGAGAGCAGTAAAACAGGGGCATTCGAATAAGCTCCGGATTCAAACGCGGCGTCACCGATGATGCCAGGCTGGTAACCGAGGCGGCGCAATGCGCCCCACATCATCGCGTTTTCCTGGTTGGCGCGGGGCCAAACCATGTCCGAGTTGGTGGTCCAAAAGAACTGAACATTCACGGGCGGGTTGGAAGAACCGCCGAGCACATTTTCGATGCGAATCTCTTCCATTCGCCGGAACATA
>DASYTB010000528.1:0-8406 GCA_036002705.1 Verrucomicrobiia bacterium | reverse complement strand
TTCCTGGAAAATCTTCGCAATCGCTTCTTCAATTACCTCTTGAATGCCCCGCCCGATCTTTTGGACCTGCCACCCGTGGTAATTCGTCCCGTCATACGCGATTGTGACTTTGAGTCGCATTACCTCAAGGATCGGCAAACTCCGTTAGACGGCCCGGCTATCCAGAAAGCTTTGCAGCAGAATCGCCGCGGCGGCTTTATCCACTTTTTCTTTCCGGTCCTTTCGCCGCACATCCGCCTGGACCAACATCCGGTTGGCCTGCACGGACGTGAGCCGCTCATCCCACGTCCGAATCGGAATCGGAATCGTTTCCTTCAACACCGCCACGAACTCCTGCACCTTCGCGGCGGCCGGACCGTAGCTTCCATCCATATTTCGCGGCATGCCTACGAGAATCATCTCGACCTCTTTCTCCCGAATCAACTGCTTGAGCCGTTCCAGAAATCCGGTAAAGGGTTCCGCGGGAATAAACTCCAACGGCTGCGCGATCGTCGCGGTGGGATCGCTGATCGCGATACCCATCCGTTTTGCCCCGTGGTCTATAGCCAAAACTCTCATCGGTTCACTTTCGACAAACGTCTCGTGGCGGAGCGATCACCGTCAAGGGAATTGCCGAGGATTGACGGCGGAAGGGACCGCTTAGGTGCGCGAGCCTGCGCCCAACAGGCGCGCGGGGAGGAAAAGAATGGCTTTGATCAGGCAGAGCACGGCTTGGATAATCCAAAAAACGATGCGAAACGGGATCGAGAGGACCCAGACCAGAGGAATAAGGATCAGCGCAACCAAGGCCAAAGGCCAGAACAGCAGAAAGAGCATCAGCCACAACAGAACTACCAGTGCGATGATGATCATAAGTATCTCGAGTTCCTGCGTGTGAGGCTATCACGTTTTCAACGGGGTCCGCAAGACGAAGAGCGGCACGGCAGCGGGATCATGGCGTGATGGTACACGGCAAAGCTCGGTTCGCGCTTCTTCTGGTTGCACGCTGTCTCGCCGGCAGGGATGCCGGCATTCCCTGTTCAGACGGCGGTGAGATCCCAGGAGGAGCGGATTTCCGCGTTCAGCCGGGTTTCTGGCTCGCCCCGCAGAAGTTTTCGTTCAGCGAGGATGGCGATCATACCGGCGTTGTCCGTACAAAGGGCGCGTTCGGTGAGGCGGAGGGAAAAATTGTTTTCCCGGCAGGCTTTCTCAAGTTGCGCGCGCAGAACACGGTTGCAAGTGACGCCGCCGGAAGCGGTAATGCAGCGGACGTTTAAGCGGCGTGCAGCTCGAACGGTTTTCTGAACGAGAACCTCGACAATGGCGGCCTGAACACTGGCGCAGAGGTCACGGAGGCCTTGGCCTGAAGCGACGACCTCCGGATGATCGCGCACAAAATACCGAACTGCAGTCTTGAGCCCGCTGAAGCTGAAGTCGTCCTGCGGGTCTTTGAGCATCGGGCGGGGAAAATCGAATGCTTTCGGATTACCGGTTTCGGCCAGGCGATCCATCTCAGGTCCGCCCGGATAACCGAGCCCAACCAATTTGGCCGTCTTATCGAAGCATTCGCCGGCGGCATCATCAACCGTCGAGCCAAGCACCTGGTGGTCGAGTTCGGCTTTCACATGCACCAGCAGGGTATGGCCGCCACTGACGATCAAAGACACGTTCGGTTCGAACGTGGCGAAATCAGCCCCGCTTTTGGTGATCCAGGGTGAATAGAGGTGCGCCTCGTGGTGATTAATGCCAATGAACAGCCTGCCAACAGCGTAAGCGAGTGCCTGCCCGAACTGAAAACCAATGACCAGGGCCGGCGGAAGGCCGGGGCCTTGAGTGGCGGCGACGGCATCGAGATCGCGGGTCTTGATCCTGGCTTGAGCCAAGGCTTCTCCTGCCACTGGAAGAAGATTGCGGAGGTGCTCTCGGGTGGCGAGTTCAGGCACCACCCCGCCGTATTCCGCGTGAAGCTTTATTTGCGAGGAAACAACGTTCGCGAGAATATGCCCATCGTGCACCACCGCGACACTGGTTTCGTCGCAAGAAGTCTCGATCCCGGCCAGAAGCATGGAGCTACGGCGCTTCGCGCTGAGATGCGATCTGCTGGTGCACTTCTTTCCTGGAGCTGGCGCGATCTCGAAAAACGATGATGCTCTTCAGGTAGTCCTGCGCCCGGTCCAACTGCGCATCGTGAATATTTCGAATTCGGTCCTTTTGGGCGTCATCGAGGCTCTCAAAACCGCCCACGACCTGCTTGAGGATGCGGGCCTCTTCCTGTTCCGGCGTCATGGGAACAATGGCGTCCGGCGTGATCCCATGCTCATGGATAACCTTGTGGCTGGGCGTATAATATTTGGCGGTCGTGAGGCGGAGCGCTGAACCGTCCTCAAGCGGCATGATGCTTTGCACGGAACCTTTGCCGAATGTCTGTTCGCCCACAATGAACGCGCGATGAAGGTCCTGCAAGCAACCCGAAACAATTTCCGAGGCGCTGGCGCTGCCTTCGTTCACCAGGATGGCCATATGCACGTTCGGATATTCATCCCGGCCCGTGGCTTTATATTGCTCGGTCTTCATTCGAGGAGACCGGCCTTCGGTCGAAACGATCAATTGCCCGCCTGGCAGGAAAATGTCGCAAACCTTGACCGCCTGATCGAGCAGACCGCCTGGATTATTCCGCAAATCCATAATCAAGCCTTCCACCCCTTGCTTTTTGAGCTTTTCCAGCGCGTCGCGAAATTCGGCGGTCGTTTGCTCGCCGAATTGAGTGATGCGCACGTAGCCGATCTTGTTTTCTCCAATCGGAAACTGGTGATTCCCATTAACGTCCTTCACCGTCTCGACTTTGATGGTTGAGCGCGTGAGTTTGTAATCCTTCAGAGGGCTCCCCTGGCGCATGATGGTGATGGTCACGTCGGTCCCCGGTTCGCCTCGCAGTTTCTTCACGGCTTCGGGCATGCTGATTTTTTCGGTGCTTCGGCCATCGATCTTCACGATTTTGTCGCCCGTGAGAATGCCTGCGTGATAAGCGGGAGAATCCTCCATTGGGGAAACCACCGTCAGAAAACTGTCTCTCATTCCGACGACAATGCCAACGCCGCCGAACGCGCCCTCGGTATCATTCTTTAGTTCCGTATATTTGACCGGCTCCATGTATTCACTGTGCGGATCGAGCGTGCTCAGCATGCCTTTCATCGCCGCACGGATCAGATCCTGGTACGTGACCTTCTCCCCATCCACATAGTCCTGGCGTACGCGCTCGAGCACTCGCATGAAGAGGCGGATTTCCTCATAAACATTCTCGCCCTCGGCGGCCTGAGTATTTTGAACGTAGATTTGCGCGCCAATCAAAAGATTGAGCCCCAGAACGGTGACAAGGCAGATGTAGAGAATCCGCTTCTTCATAAAATGACCGTCCCGAAGCTACGGCGGCGAGGAAATGATTGCAAGCTGCGCGCGATCATTCCGATCCGGCGCGCGAAAATGCGTCGCGGCGCCTTCCCCGAAAGCGAAAAGTTGCATGGCTGCGGCACGCCACCAAGTCGAGCGGTCGCCTCGCATGATCGATTGTGATCAGGCCAAATCGTGTTGCATTTTTCCGGCCCTCTGCGAGATTCTGCTTCCGTTGGTGCGGGGTCGTAGCTCAGTTGGTAGAGCGTCTCGTTCGCAATGAGAAGGTCAGGGGTTCGACTCCCCTCGGCTCCACCATCTATCGAAATCGCCTTTTCTCGAGATGATCCAGCTTTGCTCCGGAACCGGGTTTTGGTTTGCGGCGGAAGGCTTGGCTCGTTATCCTTCTCCACCGCCGGAAACCATAAAGTTATATGCTCAAGATCTCTGGAAGAGGATCGATCACCACTTGCGACGGGATTACGCGCCGCGACTTTTTGCAGGTCGGCACTCTCGGTGCCATTGGCCTTTCGCTTTCGAAGTATGCGGCCCTGCAAGCGCTTGGGGCTGCGGATAAGGGAGGAGAAGATCGGAATGCGATCATGATCTTCAATCTCGGTGCTCCCAGCCAGCTCGACACTTGGGACATGAAGCCGGATGCGCCACGCGAAATCCGCGGGCCCTTCAAACCGATCAAAACGAATAACCCGGATATTCAGATTTCCGAGATTTTCCCACTGCACGCGAAGATTGCGGACAAATTTTCGCTGGTGCGTTCCTGTTATCACACTGCCGCGGCCGTTCACGATACGGGGCATCAGATGATGCAAACCGGCCGCCTGTTCACGGGTGGCGTGAATACACCGCATGCGGGGTGCGCGCTCGAATTCCTGAAAGGGCGCCGCAATGAACTGCCAGCGAATGTTATCCTGCCGGAGCCGATGGGGCCAACCGGTGGAAATATGCCGCACGGGCAGGACGCAGGCTTTCTCGGCAAAGCCTATGATCCCTTTGTCTTGAATAGCGATCCGTCGAAAAAAGATTTTAAGGTGCCGGACCTTCTGCCGCCCTCGGAGATCGGCGAGGCGCGCCTGGAGCGCCGGCGCGAAATGCGCCAGGTGGTCGATGACGCCGTGAAAACGTTCGAGGGAAGCCCGAGCGCGGAATTGATGGATAGCAATTTCGCCTCCGCTTATCGGCTGATGACCAGCACCAAAGCCCGCGAGGCATTTGATCTTTCCAAGGAGCCCGAAAAAGTTCGTGAGCGTTACGGAATGACACGCTTCGGCCAATGCTGTCTGCTGGCGCGCCGTCTGATCGAATCGGGCGTGCGCTTTGTGACCATTAACACGTTTATCACCGTCTTCGATGAGATCACCTGGGATATTCATGGTTCGAAGCCATTTACTTCCATTGCCGGCATGCGGGATATTGTGGCCCCGATGTATGACCAGGGCTACAGCGCGTTGATTGAAGACCTTTATCAGCGCGGCTTGCTCGCCAAGACGCTGGTGGCAAATCTCTCCGAGTTCGGCCGCACCCCAAAGATCAACCCGGCGGGCGGACGCGACCACTGGCCGCAATGCTGGACGATTTACTTCGCCGGCGGCGGGATCAAAGGCGGTCGGGTGGTGGGCAAGAGCGACGAAATTGGCGCCTATCCCGTCGAGCGACCGGTCAAGCCGAATGAAGTCGTTGCGACAATATACAAAAGCCTGGGCTTAGATCTCGAAACGCACCTCCCCGGACCCAATTCGCGCCCATTCCCGTTAGTCGATTACGGGACGCAGCCGATCACAGAACTTTTTTAGTTTCGAAGTTGCGGCGCCGCCGACGGATCATTCCCCTGCCCTGCTCAGCCCCGCAGTTCGCGGAATTTGGAATTGGTTCCTGGCGGTGGTTTGTGTATAAACCGCGGCATGATTTCCAAGTATCTGCTGGTCACTGGACTTGCCGTCATCTCATTGCTTATGACCGATTCCGAGGCCCAACCCAAAAATGCCAATTACGACGAATCGAAAGCCGGAGATTACACACTGCCCGACCCACTCAAATTCGAGAATGGAGAACCGGTGAAGAACGCAAAACAGTGGCCGAAACGCCGCGCCGAAATCTTCCATTTATTCGAACAACAGGTTTATGGCCGCGCGCCCGGGAAACCAGCCGGACTTTCGTTTGAAACGCGCTCAGAATCGAAGGACGCTTTGGGCGGCCTCGCGACGCGGAAGGAAATCGCGATCTATCTGAAGAAAGACCATAGCGGACCACGGCTCGACTTGCTTCTCTACGTTCCAGATTCCGCGACGAAACCTGTTCCCGCCTTTCTCGGACTGAACTTCGAGGGTAACCAGGCAGCCGCGAACGATCCGGGAATTGCGATCACGACCAATTGGGTGGCAAATTCCAAAGAGAAGGGCATTACTGACCATCGCGCCAACGAATCGACCCGCGGAGGAGAAGCGAGCCGCTGGCAGGTCGAGAAAATTATGCGCGCTGGCTACGCGCTCGCCACGATCTACTACGGCGATATCGATCCCGATTTCGACGACGGATTCCAAAACGGAGTGCATCCGCTCTTTTACAAACCGGGCCAGACGAAGCCCGCGGCGGACGAATGGGGTTCGATCGCGGCGTGGGCCTGGGGGCTCAGCCGCGGCCTCGACTACCTGGAAACGGATAATACCATCGACGCGAAAAAGGTCGCGGTCATCGGGCATTCGCGTCTCGGCAAGACCGCGCTTTGGGCCGGCGCCACGGACCGGCGCTTTGCGAGTACGATTTCGAATGATTCGGGCTGCGGCGGCGCCGCCTTGAGCAAGCGCATTTTCGGCGAGACCATCGGCATCATTAACAACGCGTTTCCGCACTGGTTCTGTTCGAATTTCAAGAAATACAACGACAACGAAGCCGCGCTCCCGGTCGATCAGCATGAACTGATTGCCTTGATCGCGCCGCGTCCCGTTTACGTGGCGAGCGCCGCGGAAGACCTTTGGGCGGATCCCAAAGGCGAATTTCTCAGCGCCAAATACGCCAGCCCTGTTTACAAATTGCTGGGCAAGGACGGTCTGCCCGCCGAAGAAATGCCTGAAATCAACCACCCGGTTATGGGCACGATCGCCTATCACATTCGCACCGGCAAACATGACGTCACCGCCTACGATTGGGACCAATACATCGCCTTCGCGAATAAACAGTTTGGGAACAAATGAGCACTCTTGGGTTTCGTGGTTCGCGGCTTCTGCTGTTCTTTGCGTCCGCGATGCTGGTCGCCGCCGCGGAGTGGCCCAATTGGCGCGGTCCCTCGGCCGATGGTTCAACGACCGAAAGCCAATTCCCGGTTTCGTGGGATCGCACGAATAATGTTCTCTGGCGAGTCGCGCTTCCGGAGCGCGGTAACTCCTCGCCAATTATTTGGAAAAATCGGGTCTTCATGACGCAAGCGGCCGGGAATCGCCGCACGGTGATCTGCATCGACCGAAACAATGGCGCGATTCTTTGGCAGGCTGGCCCGATTTACGGCCTGCCGGAAGAAACGATGCAAGAGAGCAATCCGTATTGCTCCGCCTCGCCGGTGACGGACGGCACGCGCGTAATCGCCTTCTTTGGTTCCGCGGGACTCTACTCTTTCGATTTCGACGGACGCGAACTGTGGCATGCCGATCTCGGCAAAATCTCACACCCGTTTGGAACCGCCTCCTCGCCCTGTCTCTCCGGCGACCTTTGCTTTGCGTATGTTGGTCCCGGCGACAGCCAATACGTGGTCGCCGTTAACAAAACGACGGGCAAGATCGCCTGGCGGTCCGATGCCTTGCGCCCGGACGCGGAGGAAGCCAAAACCATTTCGTCAAACGGCCCGCCCGTCGGCTCGTGGAGTACGCCGATCGCCATCAAGAATCGCGGTCACGACGAATTGGTGATGTCCTTCGCTTTTCGTTTCGGGGCGTACAACCCGCAAAACGGCGAATTGCTTTGGCAGCGCTCCGGGCTGGGATTGCAGACCTATGTCACTCCGCTTTTCACCGATGGCCTGCTGATCACGATGAGCGGGACCGTCGCCCCCGCCGTTCGACCGCCAGCCAAACCGGGAATCGAACCGGAACTGGTTTGGACACAGAATAAATCCAAATTCCGATTCGGCTCCGGCGTCGTCACCGACCGGCATCTTTTCTTTCTCAGCGAAAACGGTCTCGCCGAATGCTGGGAGAAAGCCACCGGCAAAGTTCTCTGGCAGGAGCGCTTGCAAGGACCAGGCAAGAAAACCAGCTCATGGTCATCGCTGTCGAAAGGCGGCAATTTGATTTACGCACCGAATCAATCCGGCGACGTCTTCGTGTTCGCTGCTGAATCGAAATTCCGCGTTCTCAGCACCAACACCATCGCCGAGCCCTCCAACGCCTCCCTCGCCCTCGCTCACGGCAACGTTCTCTTGCGAACAGATGAGGCGCTTTGGTGCTTCGGAGACAAAAAAGGCAGCGGGTAGAGTTACAGTTTTCTGATCAAGTCCTGGCCAAAGGTTGGGGCGGAGTTGAACGGCCAGGGGGGCAAACTAGTGAAGCTCTGGGAGTCTTCCTGTGGCACGAGCACGGAAACGAAATGTTTCTCGTCCATGAAAGCCGACCACCTAACGTCGAACCGTAAAAACACCGCCTTGGCAGCGACAGCGCCGTTGGTATTGCTGCTATTTTGCCGTGCTGGCGCGCGTACTTGATAACCCTGGCGGGGACGCAGATCGTAAACGAGCGGTTGTCCGTTCCACGGATTGACTAAAATTTTGGTGCAGGTCCGGAGAAATAGGAGAAATATCTCTCAGCGCTGATGGGAGTAACCTGCCATGATTGATTCGGTACTCTTCAATTTTCAGCGCTGCCCGCGCGCACCGCAACTGGGCCGTCATGGCCGCGTTCTTTTGAACTGCCTTGGCAATCGACGGGAGCAGCAAACGACTGAAGATCGCAAGCCGGCCCCAGCCGTGGTTGAACTGCTGGTCCAAACGCTGCTGGTTCGCCTCGGTTAATTCGATGCTTTCAGGGAACTCGTTCG
>DASYTB010000527.1:0-3364 GCA_036002705.1 Verrucomicrobiia bacterium | reverse complement strand
GCAGGCGCTTATTCTCGTCTTTTGCCAGCTCGATATTGTTGATCTTCCCGCCTTCTGTTCCGGGATGAACCGGCCGGTTCAAGAGATTCTGGAATTTTTGAGTCGTCTCCTCGAGCTGCGCGGTAATCCCCTGGTCCTCCTGGTACTTGCTCCAAAAATAGTAACCGGCCACGCCCATCAAAATCAGGGCGACAACTCCGCCGATGACCAAGCCTAGATTTCGTTTCACCCACGCCATACGTTACATTGTCCGCATCGGATTCTTGAGCTTAAGCGTCAGGCCAAACGTAAAGGTATCTGCTGATGCTTCGACTGTTTCAATTTTTGGATCAAGTTTCGTGCCAGAATCGAACATTGGGTCGTTCTTGAATGCTTCTTCCACTGCGTAGGCCAGTTTCACGTTCGATCCGGTCCCATTCTTATCCAAATTCATGGCGCGCAGTTTGATATCAATCGAGACCGTGTTGGTGTTGGCCACCGGCGCCGCCACGGCCTTTTTCGTGGCGTCCCCGCCTTCTTCGCTGCCGGACTTGTCTCCGGGGCCCATCTGCTTATAAAGCTGCGGGAAGTAACGTTTCATCAGCTCCGGATTGCGCATGTAAAATGCGAGGCCGCCATACATCCCACCGCCATTATTATTCTCATCTTCGCTGCTCGAAGTGTCCGAAGCGCCCCCGGTCGGATTCCCAAATTTCTCGATCCAAACCCCCACCGGTCGTCCAGGTTGCGTCTGCTCCGTTTCCGCTTTCGCGAGCACCGCCCGCACTTCGGTCAGCGTATCAGGCCAGTAAAACTTGTCCTGCAAATACCCGGCGAGCCGCGCGATCTGATTAGTTGTGTTCTTAATCTGATTCTGCTGCGCCTCGAGCTGCTGAACTTTGTTTTCAAATGGCGTCAACTGTTGATTAAGCGTGTCGAGGGAAGACTGCTTCACCCCGGCGATCTTGCCATAAAAAATTCCGTAAGCGAACACCACCAGCACCAAACTGAAAATCGCCGCGATAAAATAAGGCTTCTTTTGCTCGAACTGTTGCCGGCTGCGGATGCTCTTCGGTACCAGGTTCAGTTCCACCGGGCATTGGGCCAAGTTCCGCAGCCCCAGTCCAACCACCTCGCCAAACGAATGCGCCACCTTCTCCAGCTCTTCAATCGCCACGTTTTGCGCAATCTGCACATTGCGAAATGGGTTGAAATACTCGATGGGAACATTGAGCTTTTCCGCGAAGAACTCGCGGGTGTAAGCCATGATCGATCCACCACCCGCCAAAAACAGGCGCTGTGGCGCCGAACCGCCCTGCTGCGTGCGGTAAAACTGGATCGTCTGATTCACCTGCATGTGCAGGCGGGTCATCACTTGCCGCGCTATTTTGGAAATCGCCGCCTGATGCGGGTTCTCCGGCTCTTCATAAGCGCCACCCAGGCTCACAAAACCTTCGCTGATCTTCAGTTCTTCCGCCTTGGCGAATGGCATTTTTGCTTCCGCGATGAAATCGGTCGTAATGGAATTCGCGCCAATATTGATCCCGCGCGCATAGACCTTCCCCTTCTCGAAAAACAGCAAATTGCTCGTCTTCGCGCCGATATCCAGCAGCATCGTGCAACCTTCCTGGTCGCCGTAATTGAATCGAAACGCATTGCACAAGGCCGCCGGGGAGACATCCACCAATTGAAGCCGGAGCCCCGCCGCCTCCGCCGTGCGGAAAAGGCCTTCCACCACCTCCGACTTGATTGCGACGAGCAGCACTTCCAGTTCGCCGCCCGCGCTCGTCCCCATAATCTGGTAATCCCAAACGACTTCCTGCAGCGGAAAGGGAACGTTCTGTTGCGCCTCGTACTGGATGATTTGCGTGACTTTCGAAGCATCGACCGGCGGCAGCTTGACGAACTTTGAGAAAACGTGAAATCCGGGGGCGCAAACGTTGATATTCTTGCCCCGATACGGCTTCTGGCTGAATAAATCCTGAATTGCCTTCAGCACCGCCGCCTCTCTTTTGCTCTCCTGCATTCCATCCTGCCCGAGGGCCTTCACGCCGAATTGCGTGAGCGTGAGCGTCCCCGATTCATTGGCGGCGAATTCACCGACTTTGACCGTTCCCGCGCCAAAATCGAAACAAAGAAATGGCTTTGTGTTTAGCATTTAATTCTTTTGACACCCTCTACGCATAAAACGTTCTGGCTCTAAACAAGCCTCGGGGGCGCATCGTTGTTATGAGAAGTCGGCGGGTTGGTTACTGAAATTCAAGAACCGGGTCAAACAGAAAAACCGGTTTTCTCCCCGATTTCTTTGTGTTCCGTTCGCGCTCTGACTCTCCTTCACCAAAATCGTCTCTTCTAATTTGCTTCTTTGAACTCTCAGGGCCCGTCGTTACGTGCGACTCTTCTCCTGTTCGCGTGTTAGTGGGAGTTCACCATCATCATGCTCTGCCCGATTGCTTTTGGCAACTCCTTCAGCTCAGGAACGAGCAGATATACTCGCAGAGTTCTTTCGCCACCTCGATCGTGAAGCCCGATTTCCCGGGCACGTCGAACCCGTCGCCCGGCCCATACCTCCGCGCTCCGCTTTGGCCGTCCACGATCACTTCGCAATTACCCGCGACAATCTGCATTCGCTCCGCCGCCTGCGTATTGAAATGATATTTGCCGGGATAAATCAGACCGAGCGTCTTTTTGCTCCCATCCGGGAAAATAACGGCGTGACTTACTACATTTCCGTCAAAATAAACGTTGGCTTTCGTGACGGCGGTGACGCCCACAAATTGCTCCGGGAGCTTCTCGTTCGTGGTGGACATGAGACGATAAGTCTTGGCAAATCCCAGGGATTGTCAAACGTTTCTGTTTGGAATTCGTGCTCGCACTCGCGCCCGGGGCGCGTCAAATTCCCGCATTACATGCGGATTTTCGCGCGTAACGCTTCAGAAGAAGTTTCCATCGCTCAATCGCAAACACCCTCGACGGAGGAGGACTGGCGCGGTGAAAGTTTTGGAGTCATTAAATGATCCAAATCCTTCATCGCCCCCAACTCGGATGGAGTCGGACGAACCGCCTGACCTTCGCTGGCGGTAAATCAGAAAAATGCTTCCGAGCAGGAAAATGACACTCGCCGTCGGTTCCGGAACCGACAAGGCGAGAACTGGATTCCGTCCAGGCTGAAGCCGGAGATTGTACCGGCTTCCCGGATCGCCGTGAATGTCAGGTTCGCCATTTGCCCCGCAAATCCAGAGATATCGGCGCCGAAAATCGAGTACTTGGCGGTTGTTGCCAGGATGATGGGACGAAAGCGTCTCTCCGTTGAGCGTTACGCTCGGGGCGTCCCCCGGTGCTCGGCCATCGTCCCGGTAGAGCGTTAAACCCCTTCCGCTGGAAC
>DASYTB010000526.1:0-3086 GCA_036002705.1 Verrucomicrobiia bacterium | reverse complement strand
AGAACGGGAACGAAGCGCTTTACGTCGAGATACTTCGTCCAGTTCAAGCCTTCGAGCCCATGCAGACGGCCCGGCATGAACGCGATGGCGGTGTGGTCCCGAGAGGCCAGTCCCGGAGCGGCCAGTCCAAAACAAGCTGCTTCGCGTCCCTGCTTGTCCTGGATGCCGAAAAAAACATCTTTGATTGTCTTGGCGAAATCGAAGGCCTCGCCCGCATCGAAATCCTGGTTAACGCGCTGAAGAATTTCGCCCGAAGAGGTAATGGCCACCGCCTTGACGCTCGATCCGCCCAGATCTATTCCAATCGCGTAATGCATGCTCCCGGTTGGCCCGCGTCCTGTTCTGACACGAGCTTCAGTACTGTCCTTCGCACACACTCCATCCGCCGTCAATGGCGAGGACCTGGCCGGTGACGAATCGTGATTCGTCCGACATAAACCAGACGGCCGCCGCGTCGGAGTCCTCGGGAAGGCCGGGCCGTCCGCCGTCCAAAGGTTGCTTCGTCTGGATGTAGCGGAGAATCTCGTCGTTCTTGACGGCGCGCTGGGCCGTGGGGGTATCCACGAGGGCGGGCGCGATTACATTAAAGCGAATGTTTTGGGACGCGTAATAGGCGGCGGCGGCTTTGGTAAAGCCGATGATCCCCGCTTTGGCCGCGGCATAAACATGCGTGGCAAAATACTTCGGCGCGGGAGACCAGCCGAGAACCGAGGCCATATTCAGAACCGCGCCGCTGGTTTTTTGCTGAACGAATTGTTGGGCGGCCGCGCGATTCGAATAGATCACCGACTTCAGATTCAGATTAAGCGTGTACTCGATTCCGTCGTCCGTCAGCTCGTGGGCGGGGCCATCGCCCAGCTTGCGTCCGCTTCCGCCGGCCACATGATAAAGCCCATCGAACTTTCCGAATTTGTGAATCGCCAATTCGATCGCCTGGATGCAGCTCTTCGGATGCGTCGCATCCGCCGCGAATCCATCCGCGCAGGGAAGCTGGCCGAGCGCAAGGTCAAGGGACTGTTGGCTGCGCCCGACCAGAAATACTTTTGCACCCGCCTGAACAAATGCCTTCGCGGCGGAGAGCCCTAATCCAGTCGTCCCACCGATAAGAACAATGACTTTTCCGTCGAGCGGCACGTCAGGGAAATGAGTCTGGATAGTTTATGTTCACTGCGAGACCTTGTTTTCCTGCGCAAACTTCGGTTTTCGCTATTCGGATTTGCCCCCGCTTCAGCCTCCCACTTCCGCTTTCGCCTCCGCCGCCAGCGCCGTGCTCAAGTAACGTTCGCCGGTCGAGCACGCAATCGTCACGATCATCTTGCCCTTGTTCTGCGGCCGCTTCGCGACCTCAACCGCTGCCCAGACGTTGGCGCCGGTTGAAATCCCCACCAACAGCCCCTCTTCCTTGCAGAGGCGACGTGCCATCGCGAATGAATCTTCATTGCTGACCTGGATGCATTCGGAAATCTGCGCCTCGCCCTTGGCCCCTTTCAGATGCAGATTTTCCGGCACGAAGCCCGCGCCCGTGCCCTGGATCTTGTGCGGCCCGGGTTTGATCGGCTGACCGGAAAGCGTTTGCGAAATGACGGGAGAATCCTTTGGTTCAACCGCGATGGCTTGAAACGATGGCTTGCGCGGCTTAATCACTTCAACACAGCCGGTGATTGTTCCGCCAGTGCCGACGGCGGAAATAAGAATATCCACTTTGCCATCCGTATCGCTCCAGATTTCCTCCGCCGTCGTTTTGCGATGAATCTCCGGATTGGCTGGGTTATCGAACTGTTGCGGAATCCAGGAATTCTTGATTTCGCTGGCAAGCTGCTGCGCTTTGGCGATGGCCCCTTTCATGCCTTCGGTGCCAGGCGTTAGAACCAGCCGGGCGCCAAGCATCGCCAAGAGCGTACGCCGTTCGAGCGACATCGTCTCCGGCATTGTGAGAATGAGCTTGTAGCCCTTGGCGGCGGCGACGAACGCGAGGGCGATCCCTGTGTTTCCGCTGGTCGGCTCGATGATCGTCGTATCGGAATTCAGAATGCCGCGCTTCTCCGCATCCTCGATCATCGCCATCCCAATGCGGTCTTTCACGCTCCCAAGCGGATTAAAGAATTCGCACTTTAAAAGCACTGTGGCATCCAGCCCCGCAGTCACCTTGTTCAGGCGGACAAGCGGAGTGTGTCCCACCGTTTCCACAATATCATTGTAAATGCGTCCCATAAAGTTCCTCGATGGGCGGATTGTGGTGCATGCCCGAGCAAGGGCAAGGATTTTCCAGAACGGACGCATCAAAAAACCGATTAGTTGCCCTTCTAAGGTAGACAACGGACGGAGCGCCCGGAAGTCGTTGGATCCCTGTATGTTTCCTCCGGCACGGGGCAAAGCAGTTTGAGGTGCTCGGCTGCTACGAAAAACTGGATTTGAACGACATTCTGAACAAGAGCACCGTCCTGGTACTGAACCGAAGTTGGGAGGCGAGAATCATATCCACCCAGTTTCGCGGGCGGAGTGGATTCGCGCTGTCCATTCGCCAACAGGAAACGCACTGCACACTGTGCACGGCCGCCATCCGTGTGCCGACGGTCATCATTGCGCTCAACTTCGCCAAGGCGCCGAAGAAGCGTCCAAGCCTCTGCGCCAAGGGGATCCCTGAACGTGACGGAAATCGTTGCCATTACACCGGCAAATTGCGCCCGCACGAAGGCGGCGTCGACCACATTCTTCCTCGTTCGCGCGACAAGGATGCCTGGGAAAATCTTGTCTGGTCGGGCAAAACGGTAAACGCGAAAAAGAGCAACCGTCTTGTGCACGAGGCCGGCTCGAAGCTGTTCACCGTGCCATCTGCGCCGAAGGAACTACCAGCGACGCGCTCATTCACAACGCCGGGGCATCTCTATTTCTGCTCCTCACCGCCTTTGGTAGTTATCAGACATATAGTTACAGCGAATCCGTTCCGTTCTGCGGCCAGGCTTGCCACACTCCAATGAAGCCGGAGTTTGTCGCCTACCAAAATACTCCGCATGCGCGCATCGAATGCGTCGAGTGCCACGTAGGACATGGCGCGGAAGCCTATGTGACGGCAAAGCTTAATGGAG
>DASYTB010000525.1:0-6717 GCA_036002705.1 Verrucomicrobiia bacterium | reverse complement strand
AACTCCGCGTTGGTGCCGTAGGTGATATCAGCCGCATATTGCTGGCGACGGACATCCGGAGGTTGATCATGTAAAATGCAACCGACGCTCAAACCCAACAGCTTGTAAACCGCGCCCATCCATTCACTATCGCGCGCGGCCAGGTAATCGTTCACGGTCACGACGTGCACTCCCCGGCCGGTCAATGCATTCAGATACACAGGCATCGTCGCCACCAGCGTTTTGCCTTCGCCCGTGGCCATTTCCGCGATCTTGCCCATATGCAGGGCCATCCCGCCGATCAACTGCACATCGAAAGGAACCATTTCCCATTTGATGGGGTGGCCGCGAACCATGATGTCTTTGCCGCAGAGACGGCGGCAGGCGTTCTTCACCACCGCGTAGGCTTCGGGCAAAATCTCCTCGAGGGCCCGTTTCAACTCTTCTTTATCATCGATGCCGATCTGTTGAAGCCGCGCTTTCCAGTCAGCGGTCTTCTTGCGCAGTTCCTCTTCGGAAACATTCTGCAACGAGGCTTCGATCTCGTTGATCTTGCCAACGAGCGGGCGCAAGCGCTTCACCTCGCGGTCATTCTTGGACCCAATGACCTTTTTGATGATATAACCAATCATTTAAGAAATAGGGTCGAACGGTACGGGATGGGTCAGGGTTGGTCAAGGTGAGGAGCGCGGGAAGCGTTGGAAACGCGAAAAGGTCCGCAGGTTGCTGCTGGTGACGCCCGCTACATGGCTCCAGCGCGCGGCGGAGAACAACGGGGTGTCGCGCTGGCGGACATTGAGAAAACCCAGCGGGTCCGACTGCGGGCTGCTGTGCGGCCATGCCTCGAATTCGACGAGAGCGCCGAGATGCAACGCTGGCGTTTTCCCATAAAAAAGTGGGTTGCGGACCTAGACAGAACGCTCACGTGGGCGTAATTTGATTGTTCTGATGCGCTACCCTGTTTTTACCAAAATGGCGGCCTATTGTACTGCCGCGAGTTCTCTGTTTTTGGCCTTAAGCACTCCGGTATTCGGGGTGTCGGCCACGCTGATGAGCGTGGATAAAGCCACCCAGGGAACCTGGAGGGGCGTTTATGGATCTGACGGGTTCAGCATTCCATACCAGACCGCTGCATTTCCCGCATATGCGAAAGTTATTTTTAGCGGCGCGTCTCAGTGGGTTTGGAATTACGCGACGAGCGACTCGCCGGCTCTGCAGAAACCGAACGGAACTGACCGCATTGCCTCCTGCTGGTACGCCACCAGCACCTATAGCATCGATATTAATATCACCGACGGCCAGGCGCACCCTCTCGCGATGTATTTTCTGGATTGGGATGCCATGGGCCGGCAGCAAACGGTAACGGTCACCGATGCCGTCACAGGCGCGGTTTTGGACACACATACGCTGAGCGGATTTGCGAAAGGCATCTGGCTCAGTTGGAGCGTCCACGGGCACGTGATCGTGACTTTGAAGAGCCTCGTCGGAAACGCGGTTGCGGGCGGCGTTTTCTTTGGCGGCGCAGTCGCCAGCACTCCAACGCCCCAGGCAGCCACGCCCGCGATCACGCCAGCGGGCGGTTCCTTCGCCAGTTCCACGACCGTGACCATCTCCACCGCGACGGTGGGAGCGGCCATCCGCTACACCACCGATGGCGTCACGATGCCCATCGCCACGTCCGCTCTTTATACGGTGCCGCTAACGCTTACTCGTTCAACAACGATCAAGGCTAAGGCCTTCGCCAGCGGTATGACCGACAGCACCGTCGCGACTGCCACGTTCACGATCACCGCGCCAACCTCCCCGGGAAATTCCGCCGCGTTCGTCATGCTGGACAAAACAACGCAAGGCAATTGGCGAGGAGTGTACGGTGGTGACGGGGGCAACATTGCGAACCAGGGCGGAACCTACCCAGCTTACGCTACCGTGAATTTTTCGGGTTCTTCCCAGTGGGTTTGGAATTACAATTCCATGGATATCGCCGCCCTGCAGAAGATCTCCGGCACCGACCGCATCGCCTCCTGCTGGTACGCGCCCTCGAGCTACAGCCTCGATCTCAATCTCACCGACGGGCAGACGCATCGCGTCGCGATTTACTGCCTCGATTGGGATGCGATGGGCCGGCAACAGACGGTGACGGTTTCCGATCCCGTTACAGGAGCCGTTTTGAACGTGCAAATATTGACCGACTTCAAGACTGGCGCTTGGCTCGTTTGGAATATCCAAGGTCATGTGCAGCTCACATTCCGCGCTCTTTCGGGCAACACGGTCGCCAGCGCGCTCTTTTTCGGTGGCGCGGGTGCGGTAATTGCACCGCCCGTCCTGCAAGTGGCCGCGCCCGTGATCAACCCAGCCGGCGGAACATTCAGCGGGCCAACCCCTGTTACGATTTCGAGCGCGACTCCCGGCGCGACGATCTACTATACGTCGGACGGTTCGACGCCTACCGCGTCCTCTCCCGTTTACCGCGCTCCGTTGAATCCATCGGTGAGCGTGACCATCAAGGCCAAGGCCGTAGCGCCCTCGATGACCGATAGCGCCGTAACCACGGCGGTTTTCAATATTTCAAATCCCGCTCCTCCGGTGAGCACCTTGCCGGATCTGGCTTCGTATGCGAACCGCGTCTTTCCCGCGCCGGAAGGTTTCAACACGGTGCAATATGCGCCTGACGGCAAGCTCGGATTTATCGTGTGGCGTGATCAGCAATTGATTTTCCGGGAGCGCAACGCGGTCGGCAACTGGAGCGAGGACATCGTGGACAATGCCGGAAACGTCTTCCAGATGCTCCTGACCTTTAACTATTACGGTTTGCGCGAGGATTATAAATTCCAGCCGTCGGCCGTTCTGCTTTATGACCTTGCGTCTCAGGCGCACGTTTTCCAGGCAAGCGGACATAACGTCTCGCATTACACGCACGGCAACGGCACTTGGCTTCTAAAAGAGACGATTACGGACGCGCTGGCCAGCGATAACATCGCGGTGCTGCTCGGAGCGGTCGGCGCGAACAACGTATTCCATCTCACGGCGCTGAGTGCTGGAACTCCGCGCAATCTCACCTACGCCTCGAACAAGAACGGCCAATGGAATTGGAGCGCGATTTCCACGGTCACCGATGCGCCGCTGACCTATTGGGCGCCGCCTTACGCCGCGCGCTGGCTCTCCCTCGCGGTCGATTCGCGGAACAACGCGCATATTGCCTTTCGCACCAGCATGGATCTTTCCTACGACTCGGCCGGACATCCGCGCGCTTATAGCGAGCTGAAATATGCGTCCAACGTCTCGGGCCAGTGGGCGATTGGTCTTGTGCAGGCGCCTGCCGACATCACCGCCGAGGCGGCCAATGGTGCGAGCATCGCGATTGCCCCCGATGACAAGCCGCGCCTTGTCAGTTGGTATAATGATCGTGGCGATGGCGGTTCCGCCGCGGCGTCACAGATGTTTTACCATCAGCAAGACGCCGCCGGGAACTGGACCCACACCATGATCTTGAACGCGCCGGACGGCTATTCCGCTGGAGACGGCCCGAAAGGCACCGGTTTTTCGCCTTACCTTCGGTTCGATGGGTCGGGTCGTCCGCACATCCTCTTCCTCGATCACGCGGGCGAGCACTTCAGCGGCATTGGGCAGCAGGAATATGCCGGGAACTTGCGGCATGCATGGTTCAATGGCAGCAGTTGGTCCGTTGAAACCATTTACCGGCAGGTCTCGCCGCTCGACCGCGAAATTGTTTATCCGGCGTTCGCCATCCACGGCAGCGAGATGGCTGTAACCCTGCTCCAACGCGAAACCCGGTGGAACCTGACCGCGTATCCGCCGCTGAGCAATTCGACCTACTACTTCCGCTTTTTCACTCAGAAGCTGCAGTAGAGAGACGGTGACCAATCGAGGACGCCTTGGCGGAAAGGCGTTCCTCGATGAGTTTGGCGGGAACGGGAATTAGATTAAATTGGATGAGGGGTGAGGTCCATGAACACGATTGAACTCGACGAACGCGGTTTGTTATTCAAGTGCCCGAATTGCGGCCAGCGAAACCGAATGGTTTACGAGCGCCTCGGGCAAAACTTCCGCTGCGGGAAATGCCAAACGGAACTCGGCCCGGCGGATGAACCGGTCGAGGTCAAAACGGAATCCGCCTTCGGCGCTCTGACCGGCCGTTCTGCGCTTCCGGTGTTGGTGGACTTTTGGGCGCCCTGGTGCGGCCCGTGCAAAATGGTCGCACCAGAACTTGTGAAAGTCGCTCGGCAAGCCGCCGGTCACTGCCTTCTCGCGAAGGTGAACACCGAAGAACTGGCAGGCTTGGCGCAACGTTTCCGCATCACTGGCATTCCCACCCTGGCTCTTTTTCGCCAGGGTCAGGAAATCGCCCGGCAATCCGGAGTTATGCCCGCGCCTCAGATCCTCCGGTTCCTCGAACAGGCGGAAGTCGTTCATCGATGAGCCACCTGACGCTCGGTGATTGAGCGGCTTCGTGCGGCTTCGTGGCAGACCCATACCGCTTCAAATGAACCGACTCAGAATTGCGCCCTTCAAGTTAGAGCGAAGCTGGCGGAGAGAGGGGGATTCGAACCCCCGTTACCTTTTGGGTAATCACGCTTTCCAGGCGTGCGCCTTAAACCACTCAGCCATCTCTCCGGCAAAAAGGTCGGGAGCTAAGATGGGGCAAGTTCGTATCTTGCGCAACACCATCCCCGCCCGTACCTCGCATGACAAATTTTGCCGGTCCCTGCAGTGGGACATTGTTTTTCAGAGCGTTCATCCGAGCCCGGCCTCGTCTCTGGCCGCTAAGACCGCCTGGTCAATGGGAATTGCTGCGCCCGAACACGGACGCGATCCAGGTATGTCATAAGTCACGAGGATTCTCATTGACGCCGTCCAAGCCCCCCATGCAATCTCCACCGCGAATTACAGCAGGCGGCAGGAAGCTACCCGCGTTTTCGAGGCCGGGCATTGGCGCGTCAATGCCCTCAAGCCTCTTGAAAAGGCGCAAAAATGCCTTGTGGCGCTCGGCCCTGCGTGAACCTTGGCGTGATTGAACAGGACGCTTTCGGAACTGCTCTATTATCCGTTCCGCGGCGCCCCAAGGAAGGGCGCCATGTGGTTTAAATCGACGTTAGATGAAATCGGTGTTTCGCCGCTGGTGCGGCTTCATAATAATTTTGTGCGCCCTGCTCAACGCGGCTCAGGCACAGGTCGGGCAGAAGATCCAGAAGATCGAAATCCGCCATGTCGGCCCGCCCGCCGCCAGCGAGTCGCTGATTCGCGCCAATATCCGCGTTAAAGAAGGCGATACCTACACGCGCAACAGCGTGGATGACGACGTCCGCAGCCTTTATTCCACCGGTTTTTTCTACAACATCCGTACCGCTTATACCACCGATCCGCAGGGTGGCATTGATCTCATTTACGTTCTCCAGGGCAAGCCGCTCATTTCTGAAATTCGCTTCGACGGCAACAAAGAATACAGCCGCAAGAAGCTGATGAAGAAAATCACGTCCAAAGTCGGCGAGCCTTTGGACGAACGAAAACTCTTTCTGGATGCGCAGGAAATCCAGAAGATGTACCAGAAAGCCGGTTACCAAAAAACCGAAGTAAAATATCAGCCGCCCGTCATTGATGAAGCCGCGGGACGCGGCACGGTCACCTTCGAAATTCAGGAAGCTCCCAAGGTGAAAGTCGCAGACGTCGAGTTTATCGGCGCGAAATCCTTTCCCCAGAAAAAGCTCAGGAAGGAACTCAAAACCCGGCGCTGGTGGATGTTCTCATGGATCACCGGCAGCGGCGTGCTCAAGGACGAGCAATTTCAAGAGGACAAGGAGAAGCTCGTCAGTTTTTATCAAAACGAGGGCTACATCGATTTCGAGATCAAGGACGTGAAGTTCGATTACGTCAGCCCGAAAAAGATGATCATCCGGTTCATCGTTTCGGAAGGCCAACAGTATCACGTCGGTTCGGTCGAGATCAAAGGAAACACCGCCTTCACCACGCCGGAAATCATGAAAGGGATTATCAGCCAGGGCAAGCGCGTGGCTCCTCACATGGTTCCCGGTGCGGCGAAAACGAAGGAAAACCCCAAGGGAGACGTATTTACACCCAAAGGATTGCAGGCCGACACCGAGGCGATTCACGATTTCTACGGCTCTAAAGGTTATGTCGATACCTGGGTCCGCCCCGTCAAAATCCCCAACACCGAACGCGGGACAATCGATATTATTTACGAGATCAGGGATGAGGATAAGGGTAAGGCCTTTATCGAACGGATCGATATTCGAGGCAACACGAAAACCAAGGACAAGGTGATCCGCCGAGAATTGGCTGTTTCGCCGGGCGAGACGTTCGACCTCGTGCGCGTGAAAATCAGCAAGGGCCGTCTCGAGCAGATGAATTATTTCGACAAGGTCGATACGGACAAGGAGGATACCGACGTTCCGAATCACAAGAACCTCGTCATCGATGTCGAGGAAGGAACCACCGGTCACGTCGAGTTGGGCGCGGGTTTCAGTTCCATCGACAGCTTGTTCGGCTTCGTCGGTTATCGTGAAGCCAATTTCGACCTGTTCAATCCGCCCTATTTCCGCGGCGGCGGTCAAAAACTCCGCGTCGGCACCACCATCGGTCTGTTGCGCAAGGATTATCAAATTTCCTTTACCGAGCCTTGGTTCCTGAACAAGAAACTCGCCTTTGGGGTTGATCTTTATTACAGCGAGCTGAATTACTACAGCGACCTCTACGAGTTCAGTC
>DASYTB010000524.1:0-3750 GCA_036002705.1 Verrucomicrobiia bacterium | reverse complement strand
ATTTTGGCGCGAGGTCACTTCGCTGGCGATGTAAAGTTGATGCGGAATGAGGCCGATGCGCCCGCCGATAAACCCGCGAACCGGCGAGCGGCGGGCCTCAAACTGGAGCTGGACGGAGCGGTAGCGGAGATCAAACGTTTCGCTCGGGCTGACGTGCCCGGCCAGAAGGCGCTCGCGAGGCGTGTTAAAAACCATCTGGTCGGAAAGCAGGGTTTCGGGGATGGCGGTTCCATTGGAATGATAAGTGACGATTCCCGCCTGTTCGGTGACTTCCGTGACCTTGAGTTCCTGTTCCTGCTCGCCGCCGCGAATGGCCTCGCCAACGCGAAAGAGCACACGCTTCAATGGGGCGTGTTCGATCGAATATTGGCGCGTGACGCCCGTGGCGCGAAACACGACGGTGACCTGATGCTCCGTCGCGCTCAGCACCATGCCGAGTCCGAGTTCCGGCTCCGGCTCGCTCAACCAGCGTTGTCCTGGTATAAAAACCTTCCTCATCTCCAAGACGGCCATTGTAACCCCATCCGCGCGGGGGAGAAAGGAGGAGGAACGAGAAATCTCGAAACTGTTCCGGAAGGCGGGTTCGCGGTACGGGAGGGACTAACGTTGGGACTAAACTTTTTCGGCAGGAAGAGGTTTTTGTGAAACGAGGGTTGGCGCTGAAGCAGTCAGAGACCACCGGCAAAGCCGGTGGCTTGAAAGCAGGAGCGGCTCAAAGCCGCATAGGGCCATGAGCCGGCTAAAGCCGGACTTCAGCCCCTGCACACGTGCAGCGGCAGATCCCACTGACGCAGATTGGAGAGGAGACACTGAATGGTTTGCGCCTTTGGCTTTGCACGGCTTAACGCGGGCGGCAGCATGCCGGCAAGGATGGCGATGATAGCGATGACAACGAGCAGTTCGATGAGAGTGAATGCGAAAAAACGCTTCGAACTGATGGTCAACCGGGAAAACAAGTTGGGGCGAGCCAACAGGAATTAAGTATCGCGCTTTTGACGCGAGAGAAGGCGAGCGCAGAGCGCCACCGGATATTCGTAAAGAACGGCCGCGAAGACTTTCTGGTTTTTGCCCGAAAGGACCGCCACAGCGGATGTAGTTAAAGCCAAGCGGTTTATTAGTACGCCTCTCATCACCCCTGAACGAAAACGCCCCTATAATGTACGAAAAAATCGCGCGCACGTCACAAAAGGGTGACGTTTAAGGGAAGAGGCTGAGGCCTTAGCGCTGGAGCAAAAAACGGGAATTCTGTCTCCGGTGCAATTCTCCTTTCCAGGATTGTAGCCGTTCGGTGGCCGTTTGCCCTGCCGATATTGGTTGTGTATCTTGAGGCGCATTGCTAATGACAAACGACGAAAACAACCTGGGGATGGCTGCCGAAACGGGTTTGAATGAGGCGCCGACCGACGGCTTTGGCGGCGGAGGCGCGCTGGCTGCGGATTTGGATCGGGGGCGTGAGGCCGCGGGTTCTCCGCCGGAAGAGATTTCGCTGGAACAGTATAAAGACCTGCAGGGGAAGGCGGCCAAAGCCGATGAGAACTGGGAGAAGTATGTCCGTTCCGTCGCCGATCTCGATAATTACAAGAAACGCGCCATTCGCGAGCGGCAGGATGCGGTCAAATACGCCAATGAATCGCTCGTCGAGAAGTTGCTGCCCGTTGTGGACAACTTCGAAGCCGCCCTCGCGGCCGCCAATGCGCCCCAGGGCGGAAATGTTGATTCCTTAAAGATGGGCGTGAATATGATTTACAGCCAGTTGAAGAATTTTCTTTCCGACAGCGGCGCGGAAGAGATCGACGCCGCCGGAAAGCCTTTTGACCCGAACCTGCACGAGGCGGTTTCGCAGGAACCTTCCGCGGAGGTCTCGGAAGGTCAGGTTCTGCGCCAGATGCGCAAGGGTTACCGATTTAAAGATCGCTTGCTTCGCCCCGCCATGGTCGTCGTCGCGAAAAGACCATGAACACTATGTCCAAGAGAGACTATTACGAGGTCCTGGGCGTAGAGCGCACCGCCACGAGCGAGGACGTAAAGAAAGCTTATCGCAAGCTCGCGCTCAAGCATCATCCTGACAAGAATCCGGGCGACAAAGCGGCGGAGGAGAAATTCAAGGAATTGGGCGAAGCTTATGACGTTTTGAGCGAGCCGCAAAAGCGCGCGGCTTACGATCAGTACGGCCACTCGGCTTTCGATCCGCGGTCGCGCGGGTTCCGTCCGGGAGCCGGAGGTTTTCACGATCCGTTTGAAGTTTTCCGCGAAGTGTTCGGTTCCGGGAACGCCAGCAGCATTTTTGACGATCTGTTTGGGGGCGGGCGCGCGGACCCGAGCGCTCCCCATCGCGGCGCGGACTTGCGCTACGACATGGAGATCAGCTTCGAAGAAGCGGTCGTGGGGGTGGAAAAGGAGATTTCCCTGACCAAGCTCGATCAATGCGAACATTGCCATGGCAGCGGCGCGGAGAGCGGTTCGGGCCGGAAGGTCTGCCCCACTTGTGGCGGACGAGGCCAGGTGGTGATGTCACGCGGGATTTTCAGCATCGCGCAGACCTGTGGACGCTGCGAGGGTACCGGACAGATTATCGACAAGCCATGCCGCGTTTGCCAGGGCGCGGGCCGGCGGGAAAAGACCTCGAAGATCAAGCTGAAGATTCCGGCGGGAGTGGATGCAGGCGCGCGTTTGCGTTCTGGCGGCAATGGCGAAGCCGGCCAGCGCGGTGGCGCTCCCGGGGATCTTTACGTGGTTCTGCACGTTAAACCGCACGACCTTTTCCAGCGGGATGGCGATGACCTGCTCTGCGACGTGCCGATCCAATTTGTCCAGGCCGCGTTGGGTGCGGAAGTTGAAGTGCCGACGCTCACCGGCAAGGCGCAGATTCGAATTCCGGCGGGCACGCAAACGCACACGGTTTTTCGATTGAAGGGAAAGGGCGTCAAGAGCCTGCAAGGTTACGGCCATGGCGATCTTCACGTCCGGATCGTGGTGGAAGTGCCGCGAAACCTGAATGCCACGCAAAAGGCGAAGCTTCAGGAATTCGCGGAACAATGCGATGCGAATGTGAACCCGATCAGCCGCGGCTTTTTTGATAAAGCGAAGGACTTCTTCAAATAGGCCATTCCCTCGCCCGCCAACCGGTCGCTCCCTTTTATTGCGTTATTGCACTGCGCTCACTTTGAACTGCTGCTTCTGCCCGCCTAAATCGAGCAGACATTTCTCGCCAGATTTTTTTCCCATCAGTTGCGAGCCGAGCGGCGATTCGGGCGTGATCACGAGCACTTCCGCGCCATCGTAAATGATTTCCGTTCCACCGGCGCGCGGGCCGATAAAATACTTTGTTTTTTCGCGGCCACTTTGCAGTTCAACCAGCGCCCCTGTCTCGATCGCTTCAGCCGGGCTGAAATCGCGGGACGCGAGTTTTTCGAAAGTGGCAATCGCCTGTAAGATTTCGGCGGCCTGTCGGGATTGGCCCCGCGCCAGGTAAGAAGCTTCCAGTCCGCGCGTGTCGTACTTGTGCTCGGCCTTGCTCTGCTCGTGCGTAGCTTCGGCGCGTGCCGCATCGGCGGCTTTCTTGTAGAGGGCCAGGTCATCGCAAAGCTTCTCGATGATGGCGGTGATTAATTTCTGTTTGTTCACGCGGCTGCCAAAATGCAACGGACGGCGCTGATGTCAAAATAAGACTACCGGAGCCCGCTCAGAAATGTTTCCTCGTTGGTCACGGCGAATCCGGAGTTCCAGAAGTCATCATCGAGGAGCTTCGAG
>DASYTB010000523.1:0-5353 GCA_036002705.1 Verrucomicrobiia bacterium | reverse complement strand
GAAGGCCCATTGCCAACCCACTCCCGCACTGCCTGGACAGATGCCCCTGGTACGACAGCATGATTACGTCGCGTGGCTCAGCTTTGCAAGATATCCGGTTGTGCATGGTTGAGTTTCGGCCGCGGTCACATTTGCTTCGGCGGCTTGCGCACCGGCGCAGCGTTCTCTTTTTCAGGCGCGGAGCTGGTCCAGCGCGGTTCTTGTATCATGCTCGCGTGTAGTATTCTACAACCCGGTGACGGTGAAGCCGGGCGACAGCCGTTCGAACCGCTTGAATCTCTCGTACCAAATGCCTCTTTTCTTGAAGTGTAGAAAGTCAGCTTCCGGCTTTACCTCGGCGCAATCCCTCCGATATTTCCTGATGTGGGATCACGAAAAATTTCACTTCATGCTTCCAGGATGGCGGCGCGGCCGTGGCGGAAAATCTCACTTTGTGCTTGCAAATTAGTTTGGTTCCTTTTTCATGAGTCCGCTGTGTTCTGCGTCGTTTGCAATTGCATGAAGGCGAGGTAACTTTCCGCATGGCTGAGTCCAGAAAAAAGGGTGGATCGCCCCAACCTCAGAGTCCAAGGCAAGAGCCAGGTTCTTCTCCATTGAGTGACTTGCTTTCGCGCGAAGAATTAGACCGGCTCTCAACCCTGCAGCTCGTCGATCTTATTTCTTCGAAGCTTCCGGCCCGTCATTCATCTCTCCTCGATCTGGTTTATCTGCGTGAACGCGTCGGGGGACTGGAGGAATTGAATTACCAGGCGCAGCAGGCCATCGAAAAGATGGATGCCGTCATCGAGAAACTGCGCTCTCCCGCCTTCCGCGTGGGCACTTTGATCATGCCCGTTGAACCGGACAAGGCGCACGTCTGCGTCGGCGGCACGGATTACGTCTGCCGGCTCGACCCGCAGATTCCGCTGAGCAGCCTGCAAATCGGGCAGCGCGTTCTATTAAACGAAGCCTTCGCGATTGTGCAGGGCCTCGGCTTCGACCGCAACGGGCCGATCGTCCGGATTGATGAATTGCTTTCGGACGGACGCATTCGTATCGGACAGGAATCGGGCCTTACCCAAACGGTCATTATTCGATCCTCGCTGCTCTCGAAAGAGAAGCTCAAGCCGGGGCTGGAAATTCGTTTGGACGTTAACCAGCGTGTCGCGCTCGAAGTGATCGGCATGGGCAAGCGGATCGAGCGCTCGCTCGAGAATGTGACCGAACTGCCGTGGGCTTTCATCGGCGGACAGGACGAAGCGGTGCAGGCGATTCGCGACACGATCGAAATGCCGCTCTTGCACGCGGACCTGTTTAAAAAATTCGACCATCACGTTCCAAAAGGTTTCCTCCTTTATGGACCGCCCGGCTGCGGCAAAACGCTCCTGGGAAAGGCGACCGCTTACAATTTGCGGCAGCAGATCAAAGATCGTACGGGCGTGGATCGTCCGGAGTTTTTCCTGCATGTCAAAGGACCGGAGATTCTGAATATGTGGGTGGGCGAATCGGAACGGCAGGTCCGTGACCTCTTTGCGCAGTGCCGCGAGCGCGCGAATGACGGCGCCCTGGCCTTCCTGTTCATTGACGAGGCCGAGTCGCTGCTCGGCACGCGCCGGTCCGGGCGATTCCATAGCATGAGCAGCACGCTGGTTCCGATGTTCTGCACGGAAATGGATGGCCTTGATCCGTTGCAAAACGTGGTCGTGATTCTTGCTTCGAATCGGGCGGACCTGATTGATCCCGCGATTTTGCGGCCGGGACGCATCGACCGAAAAATTCGCGTCCGCCGGCCCAAGGAAGAGGGGGCGCGAAAAATCTACGAGATTTATCTCCAGGAAAGTTTGCCACTTGGCGAAGCAAAAGGCGATTTGGTGGATGCCATCGTGAAGGCACAATATGCGCACGCGCCGGAGAATGCCTTCCTCGAGGTGGTTTATCGCAGTGGGAAGAAGGAGACTCTCTATCGCGGCGATATGGCGAGCGGCGCGATTATCGCGGCGGTCGTGGAGCGCGCGAAAGGTCTCGCGATCAAACGGTCAATCGACACGCATCAGGATACCACCATCACGCGCGAGGATTTGATCACCGCGCTGCACCAGGAGTATTCCGAAAATGATCTCTTTCCGTCCACCGACGTGACCGAAGATTGGTTGAAACTAACCGACTTCGATCCGGATAATGTGATCAAGCTCGGTCCGGTGAAGCCGCGCAAACCCGACGCTGCCCCATCGCGCATCGTCTAGCCCAAGTCGTGAGTTGAATCCGATTATCCAGTTCGGCCTCGAAACGGAGATCGGAATTTTCCGTGATACCACCGAGGAGCTGGATGTGGTCGCGGAATCCATCGCGCTGGTCCGGAGCGCCACGGAACCGGGCGTCTGGATGCGTTGGGACTACGAAAGCGAAGACCCCCACGCGGACGTGCGCGGCTTTCGTGTGACCGAACTTCGCCAGGATACTGACGAAGCCAATTATTTCGCCCAGGATTCACAACGCGAACTGAGCTTTGTCGAGATCAAGAGCGATCTCGTGCTTGGGAACGGCGCGCGCTTCTACAATGATCACGCGCATCCCGAGTATTGCACGCCCGAGTGCAGCACGTTCGAAGAGTTGCTCGCGCACGACCGCGCGGGCGACCAAATCCTCATGGCCTGCGCGCGGCACATGTCGGAGCAAATCGGCGCGAAGGTTCGGCTTTACAAGAATAACACCGATTTCATGGGGCACAGTTATGGCTGCCACGAGAACTATTTACTGCCCCGCTCCTTGCCCTGGGAAAATCTGGCGAGCAGCATTCAGGCGTTTCTTGTGACGCGCCAGATTTTCGCCGGCGCGGGAAAATTCGCCATCGAGGCGGAGGACAAATTCGTTTCACCGGGATTCCAAATTTCGCAGCGGAGCGATTTTTTCAGCGAGCTGCAGAGCGTTGATACGATGCAGCGACGGCCCATCGTCAATACGCGCGACGAACCGCACGCCAACCCGCAGCGTTTTCGGCGATTTCACGTCATTCTGGGCGACGCCAATATGTCGCCATTTTCGACGCGATTGAAGGTCGGCATCACCGCGCTTGTTTTGGAAGCGATGGTGCAAGACCCGAAGCGGAAATACCCGAAGCTGGCGGATCCGCTGGGCGCGCTCACGTCGATTTCCCGCGACAGTACTTTTAACTGGCTGGTGAGTTTGCAAGATGGATCGCCGACCAGCGGCCTGGATATCCAGCGCGAATATCTGCGCGCGGTGAAGGAGCTTTGCAGCCTCGAACCGCCCGAGCGCGCGAGTCTGGTTCAAGATTGGGAGCAAGTTCTGGATGATCTCTCGGTGGACGTGATGCGTTGCCGGAATCGGCTCGATTGGGTGGCAAAATTCGCGATGATTCGCGAATTTCAGGAAGCCCAAGATATCTCCGATCAGGACCCGTGGGTGCAGAGCCTGGATTTGGAATATAGCCGGCTGGATAAGAACGAGGGACTTTATTATGGCCTCGAACAATCAGGTGCGGTTCTACCGGGAGTCAGCCCGCGCGTGGCCGATCACGCGATGCGCCATCCGCCGCAAACCACGCGCGCTTATATCCGTGGTCGCTGCATCCAGAAATTCTGTTCCGCCGTCGTCGCGGCACAATGGGACCATATCACTCTGGAGGGAGACAGCGGCCCGATCAAAATATCTCTCATGGATTTGTTCGCGCCGCAGGAGATCATGCATTATGCTAGAGCCATTGACGCGGCGCGGAGGCCGGAGGACCTGCGGGTGCTGGTGAGCGTGCCGCGCTAGAAAGCAAGGACGGAGAAAAGAGTTTATGCCAGATCAATCCCAAAAAACTCGGCCCACAGGCCCCGCTCCCGGCGGCGGTGGCGAAGGCCCTGGTTCGCCCAAAGTGGACAAACCAAACGTCGAAGAACTTCTCAAGCGCATGCGCAAGGTCGATCCCGACCAGGCCAAACGCTATCGTCAGCGCACCGGCGAATGACCGCGACAATAGGCGAGGCTCTCGCGGGGGATTTTCTGTCGCTTTTGGCGTCGCGCCGGCTCGCGCCGCTGAACGTGGAACGCACGGCGGCCGCTCCGGTTCAGACCCAGGCGACCACCGTTTTTGCTTTTCATTACCGGGACGGCGTTTTAATGGCCGGAGACCGACGGGCGACGGCCGGCAATATCATTGTTACGGATCGCGTCGATAAAGTGATCGACATCGATGCGACATCGATGCTGGCGATCGCCGGGGTGCCCGCGACCGCGTTCGAAATGGCGCGCGTCATGCAGACTTCGTTCGAGTACTATCGGCGGAGCCAATTACAGCCGCTTAGCCTTCCCGCAAAAGTTCGCGCCCTGGCGAGGTTGCTTCGCGAAAATCTTCCGATGACGATGCAAGGTGTGGGTGTGGTTGTGCCTCTCTTTGCCGGGCTGGATACGGTGGCGAATCCACCCAAGCCGCTGATTTTCTTCTATGATCCGCTCGGCGCGCAATTTCAGGCGGTTGGTTATGCCGCCTCGGGTTCGGGCAGTGGAAGCATCCGGAGCATCATCAGCTACCAGGAAAAATACGGCTCGCCTAAGCCTTCGGAACTCAACCTTGAACGGGCTGTTCAATTTACATTGCGTCTTCTGATGAACGCTTCCGAGTTCGATGCCGCGACCGGAGGCATCAATCCCGAAACAAACACCTATGCCACGATCAAGATCCTCGATGGGGAGGGTGTGCGCACCATTTCCGGCGAGGATCAGGGTAAATATCTGCGTGCACAAGAATGACGCTCCTTACCGCGGAGCCGATAGTTACGAGTCGTCTCCTATATATAAGTAAATGACGGACGAGCCATATAGGTGGTTGGAAGCGGTCGAGAATCGCCGCGAGTACGTGCGCGATCAACTCAAGGGCGGCTCGCCCGCGTTTGGGGCAAAGCTTCCCGACGGCATTCTGCTCCTCGCCATCGGCACCGGAAATTCCAAAGTCTTCGAACTTTTTGACCGTCACGCGTTGACGGCGCTCGGCCATCCGGCCGATATCGAGAAAATCCGCCAGGCGGCGATTGACGCCGCGCACATGGAAGCTTTCAATCGCGCCCCCGAAGATGTGAGCTTGCGGCGCCTGGTTAGCTTCGGGCTGAGCCCGCAGCTTAAAACGAATTTTGAACAGATTTTCAGCGCGCCATTCCTGGTCGAAATGCTCCTGGCGGAGATGCATAACGATCCGGCGAACGACTTGATGGTGCGCCTGCATTTTGATGGTTCATTCGAGTTCCTGACTGGACCATTCGTGGTGGTGGCAGCCAATCCTGAACCGGAGAAGGCCGCACTAACCTGGATTAATCAGCAGCTCGCGGGCAAAACAGCCAAAGAGGTGGTGGTTGAAACCATGCTCCAGGCGTGG
>DASYTB010000522.1:0-3320 GCA_036002705.1 Verrucomicrobiia bacterium | reverse complement strand
TTTTGCACGGTGATGTACTGGATCTTCGCGCCTTTGAGCGCGACCAGCTCGACGACCGCACTATGCAAAGTGGCAGTGTTGAACTTCGGGGCGGTGCAGCCCTCCATATACATCACCTCCGCGCCTTCATCGGCGATGATAAGGGTTCGCTCGAACTGGCCGAAGTTCTCGGCGTTGATGCGGAAGTAAGCCTGAAGAGGGTGCTTCACTTTAACGCCCGGCGGGACGTAGATGAAAGAGCCGCCGCTAAAGACGGCGCTGTTGAGCGCGCTGAATTTGTTGTCGCCGGTCGGGATGACTTTGCCGAACCATTTTCGGAAGATTTCCGGATGATTCTTTAAGCCTTCAGCACTGCCAACGAAAATGACACCTTGTTCTCCGACCGCCTTTTTGATGTTCGAATAGACGGCTTCGCTATCGAATTGTGCTTCAACACCAGCGAGGAATTTGCGTTCCTGTTCCGGAATACCGAGCCGCTCGAACGTCCGCTTTACATCCTCGGGCACTTCGTCCCAACTGCGTTTGGGCTGCACCCCACCGCTCAGGTAATAGCGGATGTTGTCAAAAACGATATTCTCCAAATCCTTGCTCGCCCAATGAGTGGGCATTGGTTTGCTGAGGAAAGTCCGCAACGCACTGAGGCGAAACTCGCGTACCCAATCAGGATCCTGTTTGACGTCCGAAATGTAGTGGACGGTTTTTTCGCTCAGGCCTATGCCGGCATCATGCGTGTGAGTTTCGGGATAAAAGAAATCGCCCTTGTTGCGTTCGATATCTAAAGTGCTTGTCTCTTTAACCATAGGTTTTTCCCTCGCGTTTTGTTAGGCGAGCGCTGGCTCGTCGGCTTCCTCCTTCACCCAGTCGTAGCCTTTTTCTTCTAATTGCAGCGCGAGCTCCTTGTCGCCACTGAGCTCGATGCGCCCGCGTACCATGACATGGACATGATCGGGCACGATGTAGTTCAAGAGGCGCTGATAATGCGTGATCAGGAGCACCCCGAGATTTGGTCCGCGAAGCGAATTTACGCCGTGGGCGACGATCCTAAGAGCGTCAATGTCGAGTCCGCTATCGGTTTCGTCGAGCACGGCGTAAGTGGGTTCGAGCATCGCCATCTGCAAAATTTCGCAGCGTTTTTTTTCCCCTCCGGAGAAGCCCTCGTTGACGGAGCGCGAAGTGAAAGCGCGTGGAATTTCCAGTGCATCCATCTTTGCGTAGAGCTTCTCGTAATAATCGGTCGCTTCGAGTTCCTCACCTTCGGCCAAACGCCCTTGAATGGCGGCGCGCAAAAAATTCGCGATTGTGACCCCGGAAATTTCGCTGGGGTATTGGAACGCCATGAAGAGACCTTTGCGGGCGCGCTCGTCCGGCTCGAGCTCCAGGAGGTTTTCGCCGTCCATTGTTACAGAGCCGGCGGTGACGGTGTAATCGGGATGTCCGGCAAGGACTTTGGCGAGAGTGCTTTTACCAGAACCGTTCGGACCCATGATAGCGTGAACTTCACCCTTAGGCACCCTCAGGCTGAGACCCCGGATGATCTCTTTTTCGCCGATAGAGACGTGCAAATCTTCAATGACCAACTGATCCATAATTCGCGAACCGAAACATACCCCTGATTCGCCACTTTTGCGAACGGAACCGGGCCGCGTTTAGTGCAGCACGATTATGGGACAACCGACGCATGGGATTCGAGCATTTGTTCTTTGCGGGGGACTTGGTACCCGGCTTCGATCGGTTTTGAACGATCGACCAAAGTCGATGGCGCTTGTCGCCGGGGTGCCTTTTTTGGAATTGCTGCTTCGTCAATTGCGAGCGCAGGGCGTGACGGAAGTTGTGCTCGGAACCGGCTATAAAGCCGAGCAGATTGAAAGCTATTTTGGCGACGGCGCGCGTGTCGAGCTTTCGATCCGATACTCGCGGGAGGCCGAGCCATTAGGAACCGGAGGCGCACTTAAACTCGCTGAGCCCTTGCTTGGCGATCCGGTTCTCGTAATTAACGGAGACAGTTATGTGGAGTTCGATCTTGCCGAGGGATGCGATCTTTTGCGGAGCAAGGATGCCGACCTCGTCATGGTTCTTCAGACAGTGCCGGAGGTGAATCGTTACGGAAGCGTGACCATCGACGGCTCGAAACGAATCATCGAATTCGTCGAGAAAGGCGGCCGAACAGGGGAAGGATTGATCAACGCCGGTGTATATTTGCTGCGGAAAAAAGTCCTGGGGCAGTTTCCATCTGGGAAGGCCGTTTCACTCGAGCGCGAGGTATTCACCGAGTTGCTGGCGGGACGAGTCTACGGGATGCCGTCCAACGGCACCTTTATAGACATCGGCGTTCCGACCGACCTTGAGCGGGCGCAAACGCTCCTCGCGCCTTGGGCGCAAGGTGAGGGTTGATTATTTGGCCGGTGTGAATTCGGCCTGCAATCGGCGACGATCGACTTTCCCATTGTCGGTTCGCGGAAGCGAATCGCGGAATTCAACCTTCTCCGGCACCATATAGTGAGGCAACTTTTCCGCACAGTGCTGTTTCAGCCTGGCGACATCGAGCGCTTCTTTATCGGCCAAAGTCACCACGGCGTGGATGGTGTTGCCGATCGCATCGTCCGGAATCGGGAGAGCGACGGCTTCGTCGACCGCAGGATGCGCCACCATGACGGCTTCAATCTCGCCCAGCTCCACACGATAGCCGCGGGTTTTTATCATGTGATCCTTCCGTCCGACGAAGAGGTAGTTGCCTTTTTCGTCGAGCGTCACCCAGTCGCCCGTGCAGTAAAGTTTTTCCTCGCGTCCAGCTGCGAAAGGATTGGGAATGAAACAGGCGGCGCTTGCCTCGACCCGCCCGTAATAGCCTTGCATGACGGTAGAGCCACGCGCATAGAGCAGGCCTTCTTCATGGGTCGTTACGACTCGTTTTCCATCAGCATTGATGGGAATGAGATCAGTGTTGGCACAAGCTTTTCCGATCGGAATCGGGGCAGTTTCATCCGGCGCAATTGGCTCGACCTCATACCACGCACAGACGTTCGTCTCCGTCGGCCCATAGAGATTTGCGTAGCGCGGATGAGGCAATTTCTCCATGAGCGCCCGCAAGTGTTTGGTCGGAAAAACTTCGCCCGCGAAGAGCACGCAACGCAACGCCGACAAATCCCGCTCTTCCAACTTTCCGCGTTGGTGGAGAAGCGTGAGAACCATGGGAACGGAATACCAGACTGTGATCTTTTGATCCTGGATAAAGGAGGAAAGTTGAAGCGGGAAAACGGAAAGCCCTTCCGGCACGAGCGAAATCGATGCGCCTGCTTTGATCGCGACGTAGATATCAAAGA
>DASYTB010000521.1:0-14242 GCA_036002705.1 Verrucomicrobiia bacterium | reverse complement strand
GGCGAGACGGTCGGCGATGGCTTTGGTGAGAATGGAGCTGTAGTCGTCGTGGTCCTTCTCGAATTTTTTGCAGAGCTCGTCGGTTCCTTCGCCCGTTGTGACGGCAAAGACGCCCAGATAATCCTTCAGGCCCGATTCTTTCGGGGCGATGAAATCGGCGAGGGCGTGGTTGTATTCACCGGTTTGCTTTTCCATTTGCTGGCGGAGCGAATGGAAAGTGGTGAGCACTTTGGTGCGGCTTTCGTCGGTGTAGAGTTCAATGTCGTCGCCGACGCCGTTCGCGGGGAAGAAGCCGTAAATCGCATTCGCGGTGAGCAGGCGCTGATTCACGATTGATTTGAGTAACGCCTGTGCGTCATCGAACAGTTCCTTGGCTTTCGCGCCGACAGTCGCGTCCTCGAAGATCGCGGGATAACGGCCGCGGATTTCCCAGGCGTGGAAGAATGGAGACCAGTCGATGAAGGGAACGATTTTTTCCAGCGGGAAATTGCGGAGGACGCGCGGGCCGGTGAAGTCGGGTTTGGCGATATCCGATCCCTTCCAATTGATGGGCGTGCGACGCGCGCGCGCTTCTTCAATGCGGAGAAGGACTTTGCGCTCGCGCGTGGCGGCGTGGGCGTGGCGGAGCTTTTCCTGTTCCACGCGGTTTTTCTGCGAAAATTCCACCTTCATGACGGGATTGATGAGGGAGCTGACCACGCCGACGGCGCGCGAGGCATCGAGCACATGGATGACGGGCTCGTGATATCCTGGCGCGATTTTCACGGCGGTGTGGGCCTTGCTGGTGGTGGCGCCGCCGATGAGGAGCGGAAGGTCGAGGCCGATGCGCTCCATTTCTTTAGCCACATGGACCATTTCATCGAGCGATGGCGTGATGAGGCCGCTCAACCCGATGATGTCGGCATTTTTCTCTTTGGCGGTTTGCAGGATTTTTTCGCAAGGGACCATGACCCCGAGGTCAATGACTTCGTAGTTATTACAGCCGAGGACGACGCCGACGATGTTCTTGCCGATGTCGTGGACGTCGCCTTTGACCGTGGCCATGACGATACGGCCTTGCGGGTTGCTGTTTCCGCTGCGGCGCTTTTCCTCCTCCATGTAAGGCAGGAGATGAGCGACGGCCTTTTTCATGACGCGCGCGCTTTTGACGACTTGCGGGAGAAACATTTTGCCCGCGCCGAAAAGATCTCCGACGACGTTCATGCCGGCCATGAGCGGGCCTTCGATGACGTCGAGCGGTTTCGGATATTTCTGGCGGGCTTCTTCGGTGTCCGATTCGATATAATCGACGATGCCTTTGACGAGAGCGTGGCTGAGGCGGTCTTCGACGGTACCTTTGCGCCACTCGTCCTCGACCACTTCCGCCTTGTCCTTTTTCTTCACCGTTTCGGCGAATTTGATCAGGCGTTCGGTGGCGTCGGGACGGCGGTTGAGGAGAACATCTTCGACCAACTCGAGGAGGTCTTTGGGAATTTCTTCATACACTTCGAGCATGCCGGCGTTGACGATGCCCATGTCCATCCCGGCTTTGATCGCGTGATAGAGAAACGCGGAATGCATCGCTTCGCGGACGACGTTGTTGCCGCGGAAGGAAAAGGAGATGTTGCTGACCCCCCCGCTGATTTTGCAGCCAGGCAGGCTCTGTTTAATGATGCGAGCCGCTTCGATGAAGCTCTTCGCGTAATTGTTGTGCTCCTCCATCCCGGTGGCGACGGTAAGGATGTTCGGATCAAAAATGATGTCCTCTGGAGGAAAACCAACTTCTGCCGTGAGGATTTTGTAGGAGCGGGTGCAAATTTCAACGCGGCGCTCAACGGTGTCTGCCTGGCCTTGTTCATCGAAGGCCATAACGACCACGGCCGCACCGTAGCGGCGGACGAGTTTCGCCTGCTGCTTGAATTTCGCTTCGCCTTCCTTGAGGCTGATCGAATTGACGATGCCCTTGCCTTGAATGCATTTGAGACCCGCTTCGATAACCGACCATTTCGAGCTGTCGATCATGATCGGGACGCGCGAGATATCGTCTTCACCGGCGATCAGATTGAGAAAGTGCGTCATCGTTTTCTCCGAATCGATCATCCCTTCGTCCATGTTGATGTCGATGATCTGCGCGCCGCCTTCGACCTGCTGGCGGGCGACGGCGAGGGCTTCCTCGAATTGTCCCGCAAGAATCAACTTCGAGAATTTGGGCGAACCGGTGATGTTGGTTCGCTCCCCGATGTTCACGAAGTTGGAGTCGGGGCGAATGGTGAGCGCTTCGAGGCCGCTCAGTCGCGTCCATCGTTCAACTTTCGGGACGACGCGCGGCGGAAGTCCGCGGACCGCGTCGGCCATCGCTTTGATATGCGGTGGCGTTGTTCCGCAACAGCCGCCGACGATATTGAGCCAGCCGTTTTCCGCGAAATCGCGGATTTTCGGCGCCATGCTTTCAGGAGTTTCAGGAAACCCAGTGGGTGAAAGGGGATCGGGCAACCCGGCGTTCGGATAACAACTGACCGGAATGGGCGCGACGCGTGAGAGTTCTTCGAGGTACGGACGCATCTCGCGGGGACCGAGCGCGCAATTCAATCCGACACTGAGGAGATTCGCGTGAGAAATTGAGTTCCAGAATCCTTCGACGGTCTGGCCGGTCATGGTGCGGCCGCTCGCGTCGATGATCGTGAGCGAAACCATGATCGGAAGGCGAATTCCCGTTTTGTCGAAATAATCTTCGATGGCGAAGAGCGCGGCTTTGCAATTGAGCGTGTCGAAAACCGTTTCGACGAGGAGGATATCGGCGCCGCCGTCAATCAGACCGCGAATCTGCTCGGTGTAGGACGCGACGAGTTGATCGAAGGTAACTCCGCGGGCGGCGGCGTTGTTAACATCTGGCGAAATCGACGTTGTTTTGTTCGTGGGACCCAGAGCACCGGCCACGAAACAAATACGGCCGGGATTCGCCTTTTCGACATCGGCCACGGCTTGGCGGGCATTTTGTGCGCCGGCCACGTTCAGCTCGTAAGCGAACGCCTCCATTTTGTAATCCGCCATGGAAGTGGAAGTCGAATTGAAGGTATTCGTCTCGATCAAATCAGCGCCGGCTTCCAGATATTGGCGATGAATCTCCTGGGTGATCTGCGGCTGAGTGAGGCTGAGAAGATCATTATTCCCTTTGAGGTCGTGCGCCCAATCCTTGAAGCGTTCGCCGCGGAACTGTTCCTCCTCGAGCTTGTAGCGCTGGATCATCGTGCCCATCGCTCCGTCAATAATGACGATGCGCTCCTTCAGGAGCTTCCGAAGGATTTCTGCCCGTCCCGGTGGCCGAGTGAGTTTGATCGAGATGCTCATTTCTTTTGCAAAGGAGGCAGTCTAGAGGGCAAAGGCTTGGATTTCAAGCATAAAATATCAATACATTCGGATACGTTGATATGATATTGGAAGATGAATTACGAGTTTGCCTTGGAAGAGCTTCTGGCAACCCAATCCAAGCGAACGCTCCAAAGCCAGGAAGTTGTGGAGCGGGAATTGAACTACTTTGTCAGTCACCTCGACGATTTGCATTACCAGGCGATGGAGCAAGCCTCCGGCGCGCCGCGCGGCAGCGGGTCGGTCGAATCCTTGGGCAATCCGTTGCAGAGGCGCTTGCGCGGCTGCGGCCAGAATTGGAACCGCCCAGGCTCACTCATTTGCTGCGCCTCTGCGTCCTCATCAAAAACCAGGACCATTTCCTTCTCTGGAATTGAAAACTACCAACAAACTTCAGGATGCACCGGTCTTTTTTGGTCTTTTTGCCGACGTAAGATTTGTGATTGACATTGCCGGTAAATACCCCTATAAGACCTATCCTTTTCGGATTGTTAGCAACAATATTTGAGGCGATGAGTAGTCGATTGGAATTTGTGCGGGACTGGGAGGTGCTGGCGCGTCAAGCCGGCTTCCGGCCTGGTGAACTGGCAGAGTTATGTCAAACTTCTTTGCGTACTTTGGAGCGCCACTTTCAGAAGAGTTACGGCGTCACCGTGAGCCAGTGGCTTCGGGATTTCCGTTTGAACCAGGCGTATCAAGCGCTCCAGCAGGGGAAAACCGTCAAAGAGGTCGCGTACGACCACGGGTACAAGCAGATGTCCCATTTTTCACGGGAGTTTAAAAATCAATTCGGAATGTCCCCCAGTTTCCTCAGCGCGCCTCATGGTCGCGCTCAGCGAGCCATATCTTACCGCCAGGTGAGTCCGAGCTCGCCCCAGATGATTTTTTCTTTTTAACGGGTTCCCGCCCCGATCAATTTCGCCTCCTCTAATCGAGGAGCGCGGCTTTAGAGCTATCCTCGCAGGAGATTCGTTCCCTGAAGGATTTTGAAGCATGTAGCTCTTGCAGGGGGGGGAGAAGATTCGGTCGCGCTCTACTGCGCCAAGAAGGGCTTCTGAATTCCGGCAAGTTGGCGTCGGAATTCCTCTTCTTCTTTATTGTCGAGCTTATATCGGCGGACGCATAGGGCGACGAAAACTCCAATAGCAAGAAGAGGAAAGGCCGTTATCATAAAAATTGAGAAAAGCAGCCTTCGGGCCATTCTCCGTTTAGTGCGATTCCGCTCCTCGTAGATGGAGCGAGAGCTAGGTTTCGGCGGCGGCTTCATGTCGTCTTTTGATCCATTTGAATTTTTCGGCTGCTTCTTCCGTCATGGACTTCACCGCGTTGTTTTGCTATCGCTCAGGGAATACACATCGCGACTCGATTAGAATATGAAATCTCTAAATCTATTTACTGCTCTTGCTTTCGCCGGCACCGTGCATCTGTACGCGGCGGCCGAGGTAAATCCGCCTCAAGGTTTTACGGCCATTTTCAACGGACAGAATCTCGATGGCTGGTTCGGCTTTAACGCGGATCCTCGCAAATACTTCAATATGTCCGAGGAGGAGAAGGCAAAGTTCCGTGAAAAGAGCCTGGAGGAGGCGCGCAAGCATTGGACGGCGGAAAACGGCGAGTTGGTTAATGACGGCCATGGAGATTTCCTCACGACAGCCAAGGACTACGGGGACATTGAGCTGTTGATTGATTACAAAACGGTGCCGCTCGCCGACAGCGGGATTTACCTCCGCGGCAATCCGCAGGTGCAGATTTGGGATCACACCAATCCTCGCGAACAGAAAAACGGCGCGGACAAGGGTTCTGGCGGTCTTTGGAATAATAGTCCCGGCGCTCCCGGCAAGGACCCGCTCGTGCTTGCGGACAAAGCGTTCGGTGAATGGAATCACTTTCGGATTATCCAAATCGGTTCGCGCACCACCGTTTGGCTGAATGAGAAATTGGTCGTCGATAACGCGGTGATGGAAAACTATTGGGACCGCAAAAACCCGCTCTGGAAAGCCGGCCCGATCCAACTGCAAACTCACGGTGGCGAAATCCGCTGGCGCAATGTTTATCTGCGCGAGATTCCCTCCGATGAAGCCAACGAATATCTGATGAAGCACGGCAAACAGGGATTCCAGAGCTTTTTTGACGGCAAGGATTTCGAAGGATGGGGCGGGGCGACCAAGAATTATGAAGTGAAGGATGGGGCGATCGTTTGCAAGCCGCGTCTTGGTGGAACGGTTTACAACAAGGCGGACCTTTCCGATTTTGTCGCGCGCCTGGAATTTAAATTACCACCGGGTGGGAATAACGGCCTCGCCATCCGATATCCCGGCGGTGACGGGGGGGCTGATACTGCGTACGAAGGAATGTGCGAACTGCAAATTCTCGATGACACCGCGGATCAGTACAAAAAGCTCGACCCGCGCCAAGCCTGCGGCTCCGCCTATGGAATGGTTCCGGCCCATCGGGGTTTTCTGCGCCCCGTGGGCGAGTGGAATTACGAGGAGGTCACTGTCAAGGGCTCGACCGTCAAAGTGGAATTGAACGGAACTCCGATTCTTGACGCGGACCTGAGCAAGGTCACTGATTATATGGCGAATCACGGCCATCCTGGCAAAGATCGCACCCACGGCTTTTTTGGTTTTGCGGGACATAACGATCCAGTGGCTTTCCGCGAGATCTACGTCAAGAAACTGGAGTAAGAACGGTGCGGAGACCGTACGGTTTGCTGGCTCGTCGTAGGCTGCCGGTCCCGCCTGCATGCTCGAACTGTCATTCTGTGGATAATTCACTTCGTGAGCGCGCAGGACGTGATTGCACAAATCAAAGCCCTTCCCAAGGGGGAGAGGGACCATGTCGTAAGATTTGTTATTGAGAACGAAGATTCCTGGATCCCGGAAAGTTTCAAAGAGGGCATCGCCGATGCGGAGGCCGGTTTCTTCGCGGATATGGAAACGGTGCTTCGCGGCACGCCGCCACCGCCCCGGCCGGTCAAATGAGCTATCGCTTCAAGCCGACGCGGCGATTTTGGGAGAGTTTCATGAATTGACCGGGAATCAAAAAGATGCCGCTCGAAAGGCTTGGAGAATCTTCAAAGAGAATCCGTTCGATTCTCGGCTGCGTCCACACAAAATCCATCGTCTTTCGGCCCACTACCGATGAACAATCTACTCTGTCGAGGTGGAAGCTGACTTGCGAGCAGTGTTCTGTATCGAGGGCGACGCCGTGGTAACAGTCGATATCGGCACCCATGACATTTACGATTAATGCAAACTTTAGGCAGCCAACGCGAGCAGTAATCACCCGACGACACGGAACAGGCGCTTATCGGATTTTCTCGACGATCTCGCTGGATGCGCTTTCGAGACTTGTCAGCAGATCGCGCACGGATTCTTTTTGACCCGTTAAAATCAAATCGGGCGCGATCTCCGCGAGTGGCGCGAGCACGAAGCGGCGCAGATGCGCACGAGGGTGGGGGATGGTGAGCTCGGGCGTCTGTCGAACCTCATCACGGAAGGTGAGCAGATCGATGTCGAGGGGCCGTGCCTCATTGATGACTAGCTTCGGGGCGCGCCCGAAATGCTTCTCAAGCCGTTGCAGCTTGAAAAGTAAGGATTCCGGTGTTTCGACGAAAGCGGGACTGATGGCCGCAACGGCGTTAATGAAATCACCCGACCCGGACGGGCAATCGACTGGGGTCGTGCGCCAGAGGGAGGATTTCAGGACGATCTGCGTGGAGAATTCAGACAACGCCGTCATGGCCCGGCGGATATTCTCGATAGAACTTCCAAGGTTCGATCCGAGGGCCACGAAAGCCCATTCACTCCAGGCCAAGGACATGCTGCATGTTGTAGAGACCCGCTGGTTTGCCGATGACCCAGAGCGCTGCGCGCAACGCTCCGTTGGCAAAAGTTTCGCGGCTCGATGCTTTGTGCGTCAACTCCAGGCGCTCGCCATTCGTCGAGAACATCACTGTGTGATCACCGACGACATCGCCGCCGCGGAGCGAATGCATTCCAATCTCGGTGGCCGTCCGCTGGCCGACGATCCCTTCGCGTCCGTGCCGGAGAACGCTATCCAGTTGGGCGTTTCGAACGCCGGCCAGAATTTCGGCGAGGGTCATGGCGGTGCCGCTTGGGGCGTCTTTTTTCAATCGGTGGTGCATTTCCACGATCTCAATATCGAATGCTGGACCCAGGATTTCCGCGGCCTTGCGCGTTAACCAGAACAGCGTGTTGACGCCCGTCGAGTAGTTCGAAGCCCAAACCATCGGGATCGTTTGCGAGCGAGCCGCGATTTTGGTCTTTTCGGCTTCGCTATGCCCCGTAGTGCCGATAACCAGGGGGCATTGGTGGGTCGCGCAAGCGTAGGCGACGGTGGCCGTCGCGTCGTGGAAACTGAAGTCGATCACCACGTTCGCTTTGGGCATGACGGCCTCGAGTTCATCTCCGACATCGATCTGGCCAACCACTTCCATTTCAGGAAAGCGCGCGGCGCAGGCGATCAGCGCCCGGCCCATCCGGCCCTTGGCCCCGGTAATGACAACGTTCGTCATGCTTCCTTTAAAATGCCGCAGGCTTGCAGCGTGCCCTGCAGAACTTCCCGATTCTTTGCGTTCATCTTCACGAGAGGAAGCCGGTACTCTTCAAGAATAAGGCCGTTCATCGCCAGAGCGGCCTTGATTGGAACAGGGTTTGTTTCGATAAACAAGTTTCGGAAAAGCGGGAAAAACTTCGCGTGAATCTTCAGAGCGCCGGACGCGTTTCCATCCGCGAAGGCGCGGACCATTTGCGCAACTTCTTTTGGAATTAAATTCGAGGCGACGCTGATGACGCCATCCGCCCCGACCGACATGAAGGGCAGCGTCAGGGAATCATCCCCGGAGAAGATCGCGAAACTGCGTCCCAATTCGGCGCGCAGTTGGCTGACGCGGTCCGGCGCGCCACCGGCTTCTTTGATCCCGACGATGTTTTTACATTCCCTGGCCAGGCGAACGACCGTCTCGACGCCGATCTCCACTCCGCATCGGCCGGGAATGCTGTAGAGGATAATCGGCAGTTTCGTGACGTTCGCGATGGCGCGGAAGTGTTGGAAAAGGCCTTCCTGGCTTGGCTTGTTGTAATACGGAGCCACCTGGAGGGAGGCATGGGCGCCACCGTGTTCCGCCGCTTTCGTGAGATAAACGGCTTCGTCCGTGGAATTGGCCCCGGTCCCCGCCATGACCTTGATCTTTCCGGCGGCCATCTCCACACATCGAGCGATCAGATCGACATGCTCCTCAAAGCTTAATGTGGGAGATTCGCCGGTCGTTCCGGCGGGCACGATCCCATCGACGCCGCCTTTGATCTGGGCTTTGATAAGCCGTTCGAGCGAGGCTTCATCGACCTTCCCGTCCTTAAACGGAGTGATGATCGCCGTGTAGGTTCCTTTAAACATTTAGATTTCTATTTGGCCGTCGAAAACGAAATCCGCCGGGCCGGTAAGATGGACGTCTCTAAAATCGCCGTTTTGTTCGCGGAAAGTGACTTCGAGCCTGTCGCCGCCCTGGACCTTGACGGTGACAGGAGATTTGAAGCCGTGCAACTTCGCGGCAATCAGAGCCGAGGCGGTCACGCCGGTGCCGCAGGCGAGAGTTTCGCCTTCGACCCCGCGTTCGTAGGTACGGACGCGAATCTGATTTGGGCCGAGAACCTGGACGAAGTTCGCGTTTGTGCCGCGCGGAGCGAAATGCTGGTGATAACGAATCTCAGCGCCGAGGTTCTGAACCATGGCTTTGTCTGCGTCCGCCACGAACATGACTGCGTGCGGCACGCCAGTGTTTAAGGAATGAATCGCAGCCGGGCCACTCTTCAGCGGCACTTGTTGATTGAGGCGTAAATCTTTTGGATCGGTTAAATTGATCGTCACTCGATCCCCCTGGAAGCTCGCGGTGATGATGCCCGCGCCCGTCTCGAAGGTCGTCTTTCCGTTGGTGCCTGCCTCCCTCTGAATGTACCGGGCGAAGCAGCGCGCGCCGTTTCCGCACATCTCGGCGGTGCTGCCGTCATTGTTGTAGAAATCCCACGCCCAATCCGCTTTGCCGGTCTGGGACGGAACCAGGAGGAGGAGGCCATCCGCGCCGACGCCGCGCTGGCGATGGCAAATCTTCACCACTTCTTCTGGGCGCAACTGGAACTTTCCCTGCCGATTATCGATCAGCACGAAGTCGTTCCCCGCGCCATTCATCTTTGTGAAACGCACCAACATCAAGCGGGAAAACTAGCGGGCTGAACTCAAACTGCAAAAAGAAAAAATCGGTTTGGCGGTTTGGCGCCTTGGCGGACACTGGCAGCCTCCGTGGGCGGCGGTTTGCGGTTGGAGACTCGGAGGGGTGGCAAGATGAACTTTGCGTTTCGATTTCGGAGAATTTGGTGGAAGGAATGTTGGCCGCGGTTTTCGGTAAAAGTTCGGAAGTATCGTGGGTGCATCGAGTTGCACCAGTTTCTGGACGAAAACGATTGTAGACGGATCCACAAGCGTGGTGGGAACGCGCGGTCCCGGATCAAAAGGTCTTCCGGAGACCATGATGTGGCTGGAACTGTCTGTCCTTGGGCCGCCGGTTCGGCAGCGGATGCGGGCGTTTAGCTCCTTCGGAGGTGCAATTCAGTGGCTCTTCCGCTCATCCGCCAGAAGTTTCGGCGCGTCGATCTCGTTCCCTTCCAGCGAAACCGGTCCGACTTTTTCATCCAGGCGGATTCCGATTTTTTGTTTTTGTTCGGCGGCGGGGCGGGTGTCGCGGATGATGTTGTTCTTGAAGACGAGGTCGTGGGTTTCGCCGCGAACGCGGATGCCGGCGGCGTCGTGATCCACGCCGTTGTTTTCGATGAGGTTGTTTTCGAGGCGATTACGGTGGCCGGCCATTCCTTCGGACTCGTTGCGGAAGTAAACGCCGTCCTCGTGATTGCCGCGCACCTGGTTATTGCGGAGGAGGTTGTCCGTATCTTTATGGCCAATTGAAATGCCGTATCGGCCGTTTCCCTCCAGGACGTTTTCCTCGAAAGTTCCTTGTTTCACGCGCCAGCAGAGGAAAAGGCCATCTTCAGTGTTGTTCCGCGCCACGCATTTGCGAACGACTGGCCGTTGCGACCCGCTTCCGGGATGAAACCCAAGCCCTGCGTTCGCCTCGCTCATGCAATCGGTCACGGTGACATCATTGCACTGCTGGAAGCTGATGCCATCACCGTAATAATCTCGCACGGTGCAGCGGTCGATCGCCGCTCCCGGACAGCGGTAAAGAAAGATGCCGCCGCCCCGGCAACCGTTGAGATACACGTTCTCGGATTTATTGCCGTCAATGGTGATATCCTCGACGCGCGCGCCTTCGACATGGTATCCGCTGATCACGGGGAAGACCGTGGCCGCTTGCGCTCCGTCCGCGACCATGCAATCGGCATTCAGGGGAGTATCGATGGCGAAGGTATTTCCGTTCCGGCCAATGATTCGGCCGACGGTGGTGTGGAAACCATTCGCGTGCTTATCCCAAATCGCCACGCCGTCGCCGACCTCAAAGCCGGCCGCGTTTTGCACCGTGAATTGCTCTTCGCCGTAATCGCCATCAACCTTCAGTGGGCACGCGGTCGATGGCGCTTTGCGCAAAACAGTCTTACCCGGCGTACCGCGCACCGTCACTTGTGCGCGCAGATGCAACGAATCCCGCATCGTATATTCTCCCGGCCCAATCTCGACCACTCCGCCACCCAGACTCGCGACATAATCCACCGCCGCCTGCAACGCGCGGTTATCCCGGCCCATGATTTCTGCGGAATCAACTCCCACCCGGACGTGCGCCCCTTCGCTCATCGCGGTGTGCATGGAACGCGGCAGTTGCAACGGGTCCGGAGTTGAAGCCGCGCAGACGAACATCGGAAGCGCCAGGATGACGAGGAGGATGGAGATCGTAACGAGGGAAAGAGCTTTCATAGATTTATGAGAATAGCTCAGTTAATAGCCGCAAGGATGGATTAGCAAGTTCCGCCTTTCCGCATTCAAAGCCGCGCAAAGCCGCCGCGCCGTTGGATGCTTTCTCCGGTGTCAGCCATTTCCCGATGCAGCTTCAATGCTCCAGACCGTGTTCGTTTTTTCGCGCCAGCATCCCTTTTCCATCTTCATCTTTTCGTTATATTAGTGATACTGCGAGAGCGGGGCCTTTGGGGGGCTGCTTGATTCGCCGGGAGTCGTGCCGCTGAATCGAAAATTGGTATGCGAATCGTAACAACTGTGTCCGCCATGCAACGGCTGGCTTTGGGCTGGCGCCGGGAAGGTAAGTCGGTCGGGTTGGTGCCGACCATGGGTTACCTGCACGACGGGCACTTGAGCCTGCTCAAAAAAGCGCGCCAAATCGTCAAACCAGAGGGCATTCTCGTCGCCAGTATTTTCGTAAATCCCACGCAGTTCGCGCCCTGCGAGGATCTCTCGAATTATCCGCGGGATCTGCAGCGGGATAAAGACCTCTGTAAGGACGTCACGGTCGATGTTCTGTTCGTGCCCGATTCCGAACAGATCTATCCCTCGATCAACAGCACGTACAGCACCTGGGTTGTCGAGGAACTCGTGTCCAGGGGAATGGAAGGCGCTTCCCGGCCGACCCATTTTCGGGGCGTCACAACGGTGGTCGCGAAGCTCTTCAACCTCGTGTTGCCGGACGTGGCGATCTTCGGCGCAAAAGATTTTCAGCAGGCCGCGGTGGTTCAAAAAATGGTCCAGGACTTAAATTTCCCCATCAAAGTCGTGGTCGCTCCCACGGTCCGCGAGAAGGACAATCTCGCCATGAGTTCGCGAAATAAATATCTCTCGCCTGACGAACGTTCTCAAGCCCTCGTCCTCTACAAAGCCATCCAAAAGGCCAAAGAAACGCTCAAGAAAACCCCCGGCTCGGTTTTCGCCTCGAAGCTTAAGAACGAACTCGGCGATTTAATCCGCTCTCAACCCTGCGCCAAAGTCGATTATATCGAATTCTTTGACCCTCTTACGCTGGAGCCTTTGGAAGAACTACGCTCCGGTTGCCACATGGCCCTGGCTGTCCACATCGGAAAAACGCGTTTAATCGATAACGCGCTCATTTAGCCGCTCTTGAATTGACCGTCCGAAAGCCCTCTGGTCTGCTTTCAGGCATGAATTGGCCCGTTTGGGCTCACATCGCTGCTGGCTTCTGTTTAGGCGCCCGTTTATCGAGCGCGGAACCGTTGGTCTGGTCACAAGGCAAGGGGTTTCGCAGCGCCGAGGTGCGTCCCGTTCCGGGCGGGCGCCCTGGATTCACTTTGATGCCGCCGGAGAGGACGGGCATTACATTCGCGAACGAATTGCGGGGCGACGCGTATCTCACTAATTCCGTGGCGCATAATGGGTCCGGCCTCGCGCTCGGTGACGTGGACGGCGATGGCTGGGTGGATATTTACCTCTGCAATTTGCAAGGTCCGAATCGCCTCTATCGCAATTTGGGGAATTGGCGTTTCGAGGAAATGGAGATTGGGCCGGCCGCCTGCGCCGGACAATTCTCCACCGGCGCGGCCTTCGCCGATGTCGATGGCGACGGTGATCTGGATCTGCTCGTCAACGGTATCGCGGCCGGGACGCGCTTGTTTCTCAATGATGGCAAAGGCCATTGGACCGAAAAGCTCGATTCCGGGTTGTCCCGGACCAATTCCGCCACGTCGCTCGCCCTGGCAGATATTGATGGTGACGGAGATCTCGATCTCTACTGCACGCATTACATCGACGTGATGTATCTGTTCGATCCCACCACCCGGTTCGCTTTGGCGCGTCGTGGAAATCAATGGATGGTCACCAAGGTCAATGGGCAGCCCGCCACCTTGCCAAAATGGACGAACCGTTTCGAAGCGCTGCCCGATGGCCGCGTGCGCGAACTGCCTGAGGCGCACGCAATTTATCGCAATGATGGCCACGGCCATTTCACGGCTATTCAAAACAGCGGGACCTTCAGCGACGAGCAAGGCAAACCGATCGCTGCTTACCGTGACTGGGGCCTGTCGGTCATGTTCCGTGATTTGAATGGCGACGGCGCTCCGGATATCTACGTCTGCAACGACAATGCTTCGCCCGACCGGATTTGGATCAACACCGGCCATGGCACCTTTCGGCCCGCCTCCCGTGAAATGTTCCGTCATTTCAGCCGCTCCGCGATGGGCATCGATATCGCGGATGTGAATCGCGACGGATACGACGACATTATTGTTCTCGACATGCTGGCGCGGGAGCACGGTCAGCGCATGAAGCAACTGGTGAAGGATTATCCCGACCGCGCGCTGAAAGAACACATCGACGAAAGGCCCGAATACAATCGCAATAGTTTATTTCTCGGGAGGCCCGACGGAACCTACGCTGAAACGGCATTGATGGCCGGCCTCGCGGCCACGGATTGGTCCTGGTGCCCAATCTTTGTTGATGTCGACTTGGACGGTTTCGAGGACCTTTTGGTAACTAACGGTTTTGAATTCGATGTGCTCGATCAGGACAGCCACGACGAGTTGCACCATCCCAAGGAACGCCTGAGCGACGCGCAATTGCACCGCTTCTTCCAATTTTATCCGCACTGGCGCACACAAAACGCCGCTTTTCGCAATCGAGGTGACGGGACATTCGAACCTATGAATGAGAAGTGGGGATTCGATAAATCGGGCGTCTCGTATGGCATGGCTCTGGCCGACTTGGACAACGATGGCGATCTCGACGTGGTCGTAAATAATCTCAACGATACAGCGAGCATTTATCGCAACGACACGACGGGTGGCCGAGTACAGGTCCGACTCAAGGGCTCAGGTTCAAACACACAAGGTATCGGCGCGAGAATCCGACTCACCGGCGGCGCGGTGACTCAGAGCCAGGAAATGATTTGCGGCGGCCGTTATCTTTCCGG
>DASYTB010000520.1:0-3150 GCA_036002705.1 Verrucomicrobiia bacterium | reverse complement strand
AAAGAACGAAGAGCTAATCGCGGAGGGGCGCAAATGGATTGAAGCGATTCTGAAGACGCAGCGCGAGGATGGCTATTACGGACCGCGCATGTTGCTGACTTCGCTGCAAGGGCATCCGGACCTCTGGCCGCACATGCTCGTCAATAACATACTGCAGAGCTGGTCCGAGTATTCCGGCGATGATCGAGTCATCCCATTTCTGCTGAAATATCATCGCTGGCTCAATGAGCAGCCGCCTTCCACTTTCTCGAATGGATATTGGCCGCGGATTCGCTTTGGGGACAATATCGAAACCTGTTTCTGGCTCTACAACCGCACGGGCGAGAGCTTTTTGCTCGAACTCGCCAAGCGCATTTATGACAACATGGCGCCGTGGCGGAACGGCATCGTCAACTGGCATAACGTCAATCTATCCCAAGGCTTTCGGGCGCCAGGGGTATTCTTCACGGAATCTGGCGCGCCTCACGACTTGGCTCAGGCCGAATCCAATTACCGCCAGCTTATGGACATTTACGGCCAGTTCCCTGGCGGAGGTTTCGCGGGCGACGAGAATTGCCGACCCGGGTTCACTGATCCGCGCCAGGGATTTGAAACGTGCGGCATCGTGGAGTTCATGCACAGTTTCGAGATGCTCACAAAAATTTCCGGCGACGTTCGCTGGCCCGATCGCACGGAGGAGATCGCGTTTAATTCTTTCCCGGCCGCGCTGACTCCGGATTGGAAAGGGTTGCACTACCTGACGTGCGCCAACCAGGTGCAGTTGGACAAAAACAACAAGGCGCCGGATATCGAGAACGGCGGCACGATGATGAGTTATTCCCCCTTCGAGGTTTATCGCTGCTGCCAGCACAACGTCTCTCATGGCTGGCCCTACTACGCGGAGGAATTATGGCTCGCCACCGCGGACAACGGCCTTGCCATTGCGCTTTACGCCGCCAGCGAAGTTTCGGCGAAAGTTGGGCAAGGAACCAACATCAAGTTTGCCGAGGAAACGGATTATCCATTTAGCGATACGATCAAACTGAAACTCTCGTCCGACGGACCTGTGAGTTTTCCGCTGCATCTGCGGATTCCGCATTGGGCTGAGGGCGCGGAAATCAAAGTCAACGGCCAGAAGCAAAAGATTGCCGCCGTGCCGGGCACGTTCGCCAAGGTGGATCGCGAATGGAAGAACGGAGATGAAGTGACAATTCATCTTCCCATGCGGGTGACCGTCCGCCCCTGGCCGAAAAATCAAAACGCCGTCTCGGTGGATTATGGCCCGCTCACCTTCTCACTCAAAATCGTCGAGCGTTGGGAAAAATATGGGAATCGAAATCCCAACTGGCCGGAATACGAAGTTCGACCCACCACCCCTTGGAACTATGGGCTCGAATTGAATTCCCCAAATCCCGAGAAATCGTTCAAGCTTGTGAAAAAGCCGGGCCGGCTCACGACGAACCCATTCACGCCAGAAACCGCTCCCATCGAACTGCAGGTGAAGGCGCGCCGCATTCCCGCTTGGCAGGTGGATCAACTCAACGTGGTCGGCAAACTTCAGCCCAGCCCGATTAAGTCAGAGGAGCCCGTCGAGACGGTGACTCTCATTCCGATGGGTGCGGCTCGCCTGCGCATCACCTCATTTCCCGTGATTGGCAACGACCCAAGCGCCCATGAATGGACTGCCCCGTCAAAAAGCGGCGGCGAACGTCCTTTCTAAGCGTTCCTTCCGCGCCGCGAGCTTACTCCTACGGCATCCCCCCGATTCGGCCGCCGCCCTTCATGAGACGATTTGCTATATGCATTCTTTGGTGCGCGGTCGCAGGTTGTCAGCACCTCCCCACCGAAAGCAACTGACTATGTGATCATTCACCATTCCGACGGCTTGCATGTAGGCGTAGCAAATCGTTGAGCCGACAAACTTGAAGCCGCGTCGGAGCAGGTCCTTGCTCATGGCATCCGATTCAGGGGTTCTCGCGGGAACAAGCTTCGCTTCACGCCAGCAATTCTGACGCGGCAGGCCATCGACGAATTGCCAGATGTATTTATCGAAGGTTCCGAATTCGTCCCGAACCTTGAGAAAAGCCTTGGCGTTTTGGACGGCTGCCGCAATTTTCAGCCGGTTGCGGACGATGCCTGAATCGTTCAAGAGCTTTTGCACACGCGACTCAGTATAACGCGCTACCTTTTCGGCATCAAAGTCATCGAACGCCCGCCGATAATTCTCGCGCTTGCGCAAGATGGTGGACCAGCTCAAACCCGCTTGCGCTCCCTCCAGGATCAACATTTCAAACAAGTGCCGGTCATCGTGGCTGGGCACGCCCCATTCGCGGTCGTGATATTCCGAATAGAGTTCGTCCGTGGCCCAGGGGCAGCGCTGTTTCGTTTTCATCCGCGGCATGGAAACGTGAGAGCGAGGAGGTGGCAAGACTTTCGTCATTTCGTGCGACGGAGCGATTGTAAAGCAAATTTTTCGTATTCATTCGGAGAATCCGAAAGCGATGCAGTGGGATTCATTGCGCGCTGCGGCCCTCGCCCGCTTCGGGTTGGACCCAAAAGCGCTTGCGCGCGATTGGCCATCATGCTGTGGTCCGGAACAACTTTACCGAGACGGAGGGAGGGTCTTACCGACTCTTTGGCCAAAGGCGTCATTGGCCATCTTTTGAACGAGACGCTCCTTCTGTTCCTGTGGCCCGTGCCGAAGAACAGCTCGCTTGGACTTTCTGGCCGCCTTGCCCCTCGGCAACGATCGTTTCAGTCGGAGTAAAGCGTTCTCGAGGCGAAGCATCAGCTTTTCACGTTCGTGCTTTTCCTCTTCACGTATCGCCCGAACTTCAAAAGAGAGGCGCTCAGCGGCCGCAGCCAGTTCATCGACTTCTTCTCGCAAGTCAGCGATGGCTTCCTTGTTGACGCGAGTTTCTGGGCCGTATTGAGAAGGTCGAGAATGTAATTACCGAGATCCTTCAACATCGCGAAGATTCTGCCTTATGCGCACCAATCGCTTCCGTGTCGAACTACGGAGCCGACGAATTTCCGTCTCCGTAATTCTGTTGGTTCGCCGTATCTGCTCCTCGGAAAGCTCCTTTAAGGCGCCCTGCAGCACGTCCGAGTCGAAAAGCAGTCCTCGTTATTCATTACGGGCGCTTTAACTTGCATGGCAACAGCTTAAAC
>DASYTB010000519.1:0-1501 GCA_036002705.1 Verrucomicrobiia bacterium | reverse complement strand
GTGGGAACATGAATGCTGTCGCCGGCCAGAGCATGGGTGAATCTGCCGAGAATTTTCCGGTCCAAGCAGGTCCTGATGAGAAGCTGCTCTTCCTTCTAAATTTTGCCGTTCGTGCTCCTTCGAGCCACAACACACAGCCCTGGCTTTTCCGGATTCAAGGGCACGAAGTCGATTTGATGGCCGATCTTAAAGGGTCGCTGCCGCTAGTGGATCCGCTCAATCGGGAGTTGATCATCAGTTGCGGAGCCGCCCTGCATCATCTTCGAGTTGCCGCGCGCTATTTTGGATACAGTTCCCGGGTCGAGCCATTCCCGGAGGCCGATAATCCTGATCTGCTCGCGCGCTTTAGCCTCGGTGCACCCTGCGAGGCCGACACGACGCACATCCTGCTCGGCAACGCCATCGCCAAACGGTCCACGAACAGATTCCCTTTCCTGGCGGAGCCAATTCCAGAAACGCTCCTGGATGTGCTCACCCAAACTGCCGAGCATGAAGGCGCATGGCTGCACGCATTCGCCGACGAAGAATCCCGTTTCCAAATCGCCGATACTGTCGCCGATGCTGACCGCGTTCAATGGGGTGACAGACAATTCCGGCGGGAACTGGCCGCGTGGTTGACCCCCAACACCACGCGGCGGCGTGATGGCATTCCCGGCTACGCGCACGGAATAGGCAATTTGGCGTCCGAAGCTGAAGCGTTCGTTGTGCGCACATTCGACCTGGGCCAGGGCCGGGCCGCACGGGACCGCGACATCGCTCTGCATTCGCCCGTTCTGGCGGTTCTCGGAACGGAGGGCGATTCACGGGAAGATTGGTTAAACGCGGGTCAGGCTCTTTCCGCCATTCTTCTACGCGCCCGGGTAGAGGACGTGTCGGCTTCATTTCTGAACCAGGCCGTGGAAGTGCCCTTCGCTCGGGCTCGGCTCGAAGCGCTGACGGGAACGAAAGGTGCCCCGCAGATTCTCCTCCGGCTCGGTTTCGGCCGCGAAGTCAAATCAACGCCGCGTCGCCCGGTCCACGAAGTCCTGCTGCAACCGAAAAACAGGCCGATCCGACTTACAGTCGAAAACTTATCATAGGAGGAAAAATATGAATACTGTTGAACGAAATACTGAAAAAATCGTCTCCGACCTGAAATGCGCCGCGCGCGATTCCGAAGAATTGCTGGAATCAACGAGCGACGCAATCGGGGATAAAGCACGCGAGGTCCGCGAGCGTTTGAGCGAAACTCTCAAGTCGGCTAATCGCACCTGCCGCGCCCTGGAAGATCGATGGATTCAAACGGCCAAAGCCGCGGACAAGCTCGTGCGGGAACACCCGTACCCATCTGCCGGATTCGCGCTCGCACTCGGCTTCATCGTCGGCGCAATTCTCTCGCGCAAATAGTGCAAGCGGCCATGTCGGAAACCGCAGATGCAACCGACAAACGAGGCAGCAAAATTAGGTTGATTAGACTTAGCGCCTGCCAGAAAGGATCATGTAATGAAAAAAAATCTTATCG
>DASYTB010000518.1:0-7119 GCA_036002705.1 Verrucomicrobiia bacterium | reverse complement strand
GGTTTCTCAAGGTCGATTATCCGATGGCCCCACCGGGACTCGTCCCGCCTCGCCAGTTTCTCCCTTTCGCTTGGCAATCTCCGCGGCGTTGATTACACCAAGCCCGTGCCACACCAGCGCCGCCTCTCATGCCTGAGTCCTCGTGAAGCCGGTTTCGCTACGCTCGTTCTCGCATTTCTGTGCAGCCTGGGCTTTTATGGTTGTGGGAAAACGGACCAATCGGCTGTTCGAGGGAGCGGTAGTGCCTCGGTTGGCGGCACTTCCGAGCCAGTGCCGATCACCAACATGGTGCGAATCAAGCCGGGCACTTTTTTTCGGATCAAATACACGGTCACGCTGACTCGAGAGTTCTGGATCGCCAAGTACGAGGTGACGCAGGCCGAGTATTGGACGCTTATGAGCAAAAACCCGAGCTATTTCACGAACGAAGTGGAGTGCCCGGTCGAGCGGGTGAATTACCTGGAGGCCACGGCGTATTGCGAGGCGTTGACCCACCGCGAGCGGGAGGCTGGCCATTTGCCCGCCAATTACCTGTATCGCCTCCCGACGGAGGCGGAGTGGGAGTATGCCTGCCGCGCGGGCACGACCAATTTTTATAGTTTTGGAGAAGCGACAACCGAAGCCGCCGAATACGCGTGGACGATGGAGGACAGCGAAGAACGGACCCATCGGGTCGGTCAAAAGCGACCGAACCCGTGGGGCTTATACGATATGCACGGGAATGTCTGGGAATGGGTGTTGGACTGGTATGCGCCTTATCCACCGAAGGAGCTGACCGATCCGGTGGGACCGCCCACCGGGAAATTCCGAGTGTTCCGCGGCGGCGGTTGGAACCAGGAAATTCAATATTCACGCTCCGCGAACCGGTTCGGGATGGAGCCGCGGAGAGGAATCAACTTCGTCGGCTTTCGGGTCGCGTTGGGGCAGGCGCCGCCCGAAGCGGAGGGCATGAGAACGAATCGGTAAGTTCATCAACCTCTCTCTTCTTGCCCAACGCGCGGATTACTTCTGCTCGATCCACCATCGGCGTCGCTTCTCCTTCCTTCATCGCTGAGAGAGCGAAACCCTCCATTGCTTCTTCCACGGCATCGGCAATGAGATCGCGTCGTTCTTCCATGACCTCCGCCACAGCGGTCTTTAGCAATTTTTTAAGTTCCTTGTGATCAATCGCCGCATTCATGGAGACACCGTACTGCTCGACCGACCGCGTCAGGACAATCGCTCACGGCAATGCGGGCCAACGACAAGCAGACTTACCGGTTTCCCGATTCAGCCACCAAATACCGTTTCACAAAGTCTTCATTCAACGTGAGGCCAAGCCCCGGACCCTCCGGAACGGTGATATAACCATCTGAATCCGCTTGGAATTTTTCGAGCGTGAGTTCGTGGCGCATGGGTGAATCATCAACACAATCTTCGAAAATGAAGGCGTCGCGGCAAGTGCTGAGCCAGTGGAGGGAGGCGGCGACCGTGATCGGGCTGGTGTAACAATGGTTGCAGAGGCGGGCGTTTATTTCCTCAACGCGAGCCCGGATGAAAGCGGAATCGGTGAAGCCGCAGCGCGACGGATCAACCTGGTAAATATCGAAGGCATGGCGGTCAATGTAAGGGCGGAAGGATTCCCGTCCGCATTCGGCTTCGCCGGCGGCGATGGGAATCGGCGAGCGGTCCCGCAGCCACACGTAACCGTCAATATCCCAGGGCCGCAGCGGTTCTTCGAGCCAGGTGGGATTGTATTCCGCGAATTGATGGGCGCGGCGCAATGCGGTCCGCACATCCCAGACACAGCCGGCGTCGATCAAGAGCGTGTTCTTCGGACCGATCCCTTCACGTGCGCCGCGGACCAGTTCGAGGTCAAGCGCTTCGCTTTGGCCCATCGGTTCCCAACCGAACTTCACCGCGCGATAACCGCGTTCAATCCATTTACGGCCAATCTCTCGGGTCTCCGCGCCATCTCGTCCGAAGAGGATGCTGGCGTACGCCGGAATACGGCTGTGATGTTTGCCGCCGAGCAGGACATGGACGGGCACGCCGAATTTTTTGCCTTTCATGTCCCAAAGAGCCATATCGACGGCGCTCATCGCCGCAATGGTGACCGAGGTGCGTCCGAAGTATTGGGTGCGGCGAAGCATGATCTGCCACAGGCGCTCGGTTTCGAGAGCGTTTTCCCCGAGGAGAATCTCGCGAAGCCCGCAGGCGATATTGTGGCTGAACGGGGCATCCACAATCGCTTTGATGACTTCAGGCGAAGCATCGGCCTCGCCGACTCCCTCGAGTCCATCCTCGCTCCGAACTCGCACGAGGACGACATCCTGGCTGCTCGCCGTTTTGGCGACGACATTCTTGAGCCGAAGAACCTGACAGAGGATCTGGGTGATTTTCATTTTTCAGTGCCTGCAGGCGCCTTGTTTGTTTTCAGCATCCCGGTCTTCGAGGTAAAGGCGCGCTTTCTCGTAACTCTTTTTGTGCAGGTAATGCAGCAAGGAAGGATCGGCTTTGGGGCCGAGTTGGCCAGTGAGGCCGTCGATCTTTTCGAAGACTGGAATCAAGTTGGGCTTTGGGCTCGAGGCTGCTTTCATTGAGTGCACCTTCTGCTCAAGATCCTGAAGCGCGAGCAGTATCTCCTTTTCCGTTTCGTTCATGACGCAAAACTATACCGCCGAAAGCTCCGATCCAATCACGAATGAACCCGTTGAGAAAAAACATTTCATTCGTGTCCATTCATGGTTTTCTTTCCCCATGAAAATCGTGGTGCTGGATGGACATACCCTCAATCCGGGAGACCTCTCATGGGATGCGCTGCAAGGATTGGGAGGATGCGAAATCTACGAGCGCTCCGCCTCGCGTGAAGTCGTGCCCCGGCTTAAAGAGGCGGAGGCGGCGTTCACCAATAAAGTCGTGATCGGACGCGGCGCCATGAAAGAGTTGCCGAACCTCCGGTATATTGGCGTGACCGCGACGGGCTTCAATATCGTCGATGTCCAGGCCGCAAAGGAACTCGGGATCACGGTGACGAATGTTCCCGCTTATGGGACCGATTCCGTTGCGCAGGCGACGTTCGCTCTCTTGCTGGAATTGACGAATCACGCGGGCCATCACGCAGAAACTGTGCGCGCGGGGAAATGGAGCCGCTGCCCCGATTTTTGTTATTCGGATTTTCCGTTGATCGAGCTCGCGGGGCTGAACCTTGGGATCATCGGTTACGGCCGCATTGGTCAGCAGGTCGGAAAGATCGCCCGAGCCTTTGGAATGCGAATTATCACGACGCAAACCTGGTCCGAACCGCCCAACAAGGAGGCGCAAGTCGTGGATCTGGGCACGCTCCTGCGCCAGAGCGATGTCATTTCGTTGCATTGTCCGCTCACGCCGGAAACCAAAGGATTGATCAACAAGGAGCGCCTCGCCGTCATGAAGGCGACCGCATTCTTACTGAATACCAGCCGAGGCCCGTTGATCGTCGAAGATGATTTGGCCGAGGCTCTCCACGCGGGCCGAATCGCTGGCGCGGGGCTGGATGTCCTCTCCGTTGAGCCGCCAGTCGAAAAAAATCCGCTGTTCGCCGCTCCCCATTGCTTCATCACGCCGCACCAGGCCTGGGCGACGCGCGCGGCGCGGCAGCGGCTGATGTCCGTGGCTGTCGAAAACCTCCGCATGTTCCAGAAGGGAACGCCCCAAAACGTGGTGAATGGATAATCTCAGCGGCTTCCCGATTATGCGCTCCGGCGCTTCTACTCTTGCCAGCACGGCGCTTTTTTACGCAACCTCTCCGCTTTGAATATGGCCAAACGAGCGCTGATTACGGGAATAACAGGACAGGATGGTTCCTATCTGGCGGAACTGCTTTTGCAGAAGGGTTACGAGGTCTTCGGGATTATCCGCCGCGCCAGCACGTTCAATACGGGCCGGTTGGACCCCATCTATTCGGACCCGCACAATTCGCGCACCCGCCTTTTCCTTGAGTACGGAGACCTCTCCGATGCCAGCGCACTGGCGCGATTGATCGCCAAAATCCAGCCGGAGGAAGTTTACAACCTCGCCGCGCAAAGTCACGTGCGCGTGAGCTTTGACAGCCCGGAATACACGGCAGACGTCACCGGGACGGGCACGGTGCGTCTGCTCGAAGCCATCCGGCAGGTCGGGCTCAAACCGCGGTTTTACCAGGCGTCCTCAAGCGAGATGTTCGGCAAGGTGGTGGAAATTCCACAAAAAGAAACAACGCCCTTTTACCCCCGCAGTCCATATGGTTGCGCGAAGGTGTATTCGTACTGGATCACGGTGAATTATCGCGAGTCTTACGAGATGCACGCGAGCAACGGCATCCTTTTCAATCACGAATCGCCCCGCCGCGGCGAAACATTCGTCACGCGCAAGATCACGCGCGCTCTGGCGCATATCAAAGCCGGACTGGAGAAGAAGCTTTATCTCGGGAATCTCGATGCCAAACGTGACTGGGGATATGCCAAGGAATACGTGGAAGCGATGTGGCTGATGCTGCAACAATCCGAGCCGGATGACTACGTCATCGCGACGAACGAAACACACTCCATCCGCGAGTTTCTCGATATCGCTTTTGAACATGCCGGGCTGGATTGGAAGAAATACGTCGAGATTGATTCGCGCTACTACCGGCCAGCCGAGGTGGACCTGCTGATCGGCGATTACAGCAAAGCCAAAAAAAAGCTCGGCTGGGAGCCCAAAACGCGGTTCGTCGATCTGGTAAAACTCATGGTCGATGCCGATATCAAGCTTCTGCAGGATCACATGGAAGGCCGCGCGAAAGTGACCTCATAATATGCCCAGGGCGCTCATCACAGGAATCACGGGGCAGGATGGGTCATACCTGACTGAGCTACTGCTCGAGAAGAGCTATGAAGTGCATGGCGTGGTCCGGCGAACCAGCACCCTCGAGCGGTCTCGCCTCGATCACCTTTATCACAATCCGGAGATTTATAATAAAGCGCTTTTTCTGCACTACGGCGAGCTGAGCGACGCCACGACCATGCGGCGCGTCCTTTTCAAAGTCGCTCCGGATGAGATTTATCATCTGGCCGGGCAAAGCCATGTCGGGTTAAGCTTCGAAATCCCTGAATCGACATGCGAAATGACCGCGCTCGGGACGCTTCGCTTGCTCGAAATGATTCGCGATCTGCCCAAAGCGCCGCGATTCTTTCACGCGGCCTCCAGCGAAATCTTCGGGATGCCGAAAACCAGCCCGCAAAACGAGGAAACGCCCATTGCGCCGGTGAATCCCTACGGAGTCGCCAAAGCGTTCGCCACCCAGATGGTTCAGGTTTATCGGCGAACCTTCGGTCTGTTTGCCTGTAACGGGATTCTCTATAACCACGAGTCGCCGCGCCGTGGTGAAAACTTTGTGACCCGCAAGATTTGCCGCGCCGCTGCCGCGATTAGTCTCGGGAAACAGAAGGACCTTTCCCTCGGTGACACCAGCGCTCAGCGCGACTGGGGCCATGCCAGGGATTACGTTCGGGGCATGTGGCGGGCGCTCCAGCACCAATCGCCCGAGGATTTTATTTTCGCCACGGGCACACCCCATACCGTCCAGGATGTGGTGGAAATCGCCTTTGCGACGGCTGGTCTGGACTGGCAGAAATTCGTTAAGCGTGACCAGCGCTTGATCCGGCCGACTGAATCGCTCAGCCTCGTTGGCGATCCGTCCAGGGCCATCCGGCTTCTCGGCTGGACCCGCCAATACTCCTTCAAGGAGATGATCCAGGAAATGACCAGCGCGGAATTGGCTGCGCTCCGGACGGAATGTTCCTGAGATCCCCAGCATATTGCCGAGGCGGTGTGCGACGCTGCGCGTGCGCCTCTCTCCGGAAGATCACCACCTGCTCTGAGTCTTATTCGACGGACAGAGAAAAGGCGCGGTGCTTAGCTTAGCCGCGCCTTTCGAGAATTGTTGTTGAGCTGATATAAGACTCAGTAGCGGTAATGCTCGGGCTTGTATGGGCCATCAACGGAAACACCGAGATAATCTGCCTGCTTTTTCGTCAGCTTCGTGAGCTTCACTCCGATTTTCTCGAGGTGCAGGCGGGCGACTTCTTCGTCGAGCTTCTTGGGTAGGCGATAGACGTTTGGCTTATAGCTGTCTTTGTTTTTCCAGAGATCGAGTTGGGCGAGGGTCTGGTTGGTGAAGGAGTTCGACATGACGAAGCTCGGGTGGCCCGTGGCGCAGCCGAGGTTCACGAGGCGGCCTTCCGCGAGCAGGAAAATTGAGCGGCCGTCCGGGAAGGTATATTGATCGACTTGCGGTTTGATATTGAGGCGTTTGACGCCAGGATATTCGTTCAGGAGATCGACCTGAATTTCGTTATCGAAATGGCCAATGTTACAGACGATGGCCTGATCTTTCATCTTGAGCATGTGCTCCACGGTGATGATATCGCAGTTGCCCGTCGTGGTGACGTAAATGTCGCCGCGGCCCAGCGTGTCTTCGATGGTTGTGACTTCGAAGCCTTCCATCGCGGCCTGGAGCGCGTTGATCGGATCGATTTCGGTGACGACGACGCGCGCCCCGAATCCTTTGAGCGAATGGGCTGAGCCTTTGCCGACATCGCCGTAGCCGCAGATGACCGCGACTTTGCCCGCGACCATCACATCGGTGGCGCGCTTGATGCCGTCGCTGAGGGACTCGCGACAGCCGTAAAGGTTATCGAACTTCGATTTGGTAACGGAATCGTTCACGTTGATCGCGGGAACGAGCAATTTGCCGGCTTCGAGCATTTGGTAAAGGCGATGGACGCCGGTGGTGGTTTCTTCGGAAACACCGCGCCATTCCTTGACGAGTTCATGCCAGCGGCGCGGGTTTTCCTTATTCACCTGCTTGAGCAGATCCTTAATCACCTGCTCTTCCTTGCTGCCGCTCGGGGTGTTCACCCAGTCGCTGCCTTCTTCGAGTTGATAGCCTTTGTGAATCAGGAGCGTCACGTCTCCGCCGTCATCGACGACGAGCTGCGGCCCGAGACCATCGGGATGAAATACGGCCTGCAGAGTGCACCACCAATATTCTTCGAGCGATTCACCTTTCCAGGCGAAGACGGGCACACCGGCTTTGGCGATGGCTGCCGCCGCGTGGTCCTGCGTCGAGAAAATATTGCA
>DASYTB010000517.1:0-2434 GCA_036002705.1 Verrucomicrobiia bacterium | reverse complement strand
GCGGTGTGAATCAGATCCGTCTGACGGCAAAGGAAAGCGGGAATTTGGAGAACATCCACCGTGCTCGCGGCTTGGACGGCCTCCTTCTCTGTGTGAACGTCGGTTAAAACGGGGACCGTGCATTTTTCGCGAACTTTCGCGAGGACGCGCAAGCCATCCTCAATGCCCGGCCCGCGAAAAGAACTTCCGGAGGATCGATTCGCCTTATCGTAACTGGCTTTGAAAATGTAGGTGATCCCGAGCTTTGCCGTTTCGTTTTTCAAAAAGGCGGCGATTTCCAGGCAGAGCTTTTCACTCTCGATCACACACGGACCCGCGATCAAACTCAGCGCGGGCTGGCGCGCTAGGGACTTCCAAAGCTCGTTCAGCACCCGGTTTAGATAACAACGCGGGCGAGGATTGTAAATTACGGTCGAAGCAGAACCGTCGTGCGCGGGGGCTTCCGTCGGCTCCCATCCGGCTTGCATTCTGGCTTGAATTTGAAACACTCGGATTCGTCCAACAGCACATCACATGATTAATAGACTTATTTTTTCGATTGCAACATTGGCCGCCGTGGCCGGGGCCACCGCGTTTGCCGCGGAGCAGCATGGACTTGGCTATTCGGATACGCCCCTGGTTCCGGGAACAAAGTGGCATATCCACGATGGGGACCGTCCGCAGCCCCGGATTGTTACCCCGGGCGAAAAATTCAGCCAAATGGCGACGGCGCCCTCGGACGCGGTCGTTCTGTTTGATGGAAAGGATTTTTCGAAATGGAAGGGCGAAAAAGGGGACGTGAAATGGAAAATCGAGGATGGCTACATGGAGACCACGCGCACCGGCCGGATTCGCACCAAGGATGAGTTCGGCGATTTTCAAATGCACCTGGAATTCGCCACCCCGGAGAAGATCACGGGCAATGATGGCAAACCATTAAAAGGCCAGGCTCGCGGCAATAATGGCGTAAATATTTTTGGGAAATACGAGATCCAGGTTCTCGATTCGTATGATAACCCGACTTATCCGGACGGGCAGGCCGCGGCCATTTACGGTCAAACCCCGCCTTTAGTCAATGCGTCCCGGCCACCCGGGCAGTGGCAGACCTATGATGTCGTTTTTGAAGCGCCGCACTGGAATGAAAGCGGCGAGATGACCCGAAAGGGTTATATCACGCTCCTGCACAATGGCGTTATCGTGCAGAACAAGCGGGAATTACTTGGCGGAACCAACCACCGCCAGATTGTTCCGTTTAAGCCCGACGCCGGCAAAGGCTTCATCGAGCTTTACGAGCATGGAAACCCGGTGCGGTTCCGCAACATTTGGATTCGGCCGCTGGGCGAGATCGACAATCCGAATCCTGATTGGGCGGCGACAAAGTAATTTTGCAGCATCCTCAGCGAATGCCTCCAAGCCGAAAGCCTGGAGGCATTTTAGTTTTTAAGCGAGAGGTGTCTTCGACAGAAGTGGTGGCTTTCTTGAACTGAAAGGCCGTTTCTGGAATTGTCACCGCCTTGATCATGTGGAGGTTTAAACCCTGGTTACCCGTCATCGTGTGGATGGGTGTGATTTTTTACGCATCGACTGATATCGGATCGACGCAGCACACGTCGCGAATCATTCGGCCGCTGCTTCGATGGTTCAAGCCAGACATTTCCGAGGAAGCGATTCACGATGTGCAGGTCTGCATTCGCAAATCGGGGCATGTGAGCGAGTATGCGGTTCTCGCAGTGCTCGTTTGGTGGGCACGGCGGAAAGCCTTCGGGGGTTCGGGGTGGACACGCAAAGAAATCGGAGTGGTCCTTGCGATTTGCGCGCTTTACGCCACCAGCGATGAAATTCATCAGATCTTTGTGCCGAGCCGTGGTGCGAGCCCGTGGGACGTTTTGATTGATACGGGGGGGGCTTCGGTCGGAATGCTGATACTTTGGGCAGTGGGCCGGCTACGGAGAAGAAGAAGCTGATGGTTTGGCTTCGGCTGTCGGCAAGAACACGCGGAAGATCGTCCAGCCGAGGTTATTAGTTTCGACTGTGATTTGGCCGTGATGCGCCCTGGCGATGGCTTGAGCGATGCTGAGGCCGAGGCCCACGCCCTCCCGTGCGATTGAGTTGGTTCCGCGAAAAAATCTCTCGAAGATCCTGCCGGCCTCCGCCGAAGGAATGCCCGGGCCGGTATTGGCGACCTCCAGGATGAGATGATTTGCATTGTTGCGAGAAGATAGCCGGATCAGGCCGTTGGGTTGATTGTATTTGGCCGCGTTCTCGGTCAGGTTGAGAAGCATCTGGCGCAAACGATGGCGATCACCCAACACGGTGGCCGAATCAACAGCCTGGAGCTCGACATTGATTTGGTTCGACTGCGCCAGAACGATGGCATCTTCAGCGGCATCGCGAACGATTTCGTGAAAAGCCACCGGCTCGCGCGCGAAAGGCATTTGTCCGGTATTCGTGCGCG
>DASYTB010000516.1:0-2499 GCA_036002705.1 Verrucomicrobiia bacterium | reverse complement strand
GGGAAGAACTGGTTGAAAGTGTGGCCCATCAGATTTCCTTCCGGCAGGCGAGGTTCGGGAAAAATTTCGGTGCGGTCGGTCAGAAGGGCTTTGGCCGCCGCGGTTTCATCCGAGTAGTTGAAGGTGCTATAAGTCGGCTGTTGTCCGGCGGCAATGGCGTCAGTATCGCTGTCCGCCTGTTGATCGCGCTGCAGGTGGTCCCATCGCGTGAAGAGCAGTCGGCCAAAACTATCGATGAACGGAGAAAATGCTCCAGACGGCGTGTGATTCACCATCGCCAGATCGCCGCTGATTGGATCGAGGCTCCACAGCCCGGTGACGGTCGGAGCTTCCTCGTATTCGTCCAGTTGCGGATACAACTGCGCTTCGCCCGTCCGGGGACGGTCGCTCGTGAAAATGATCCGATCGTCGGTGCCGTAAATCGGACTGATGTTGTTAAAGTTCGCCGGTTGGCGCGGCACTTTGGTGATGACCGGGGTTTCATTCTGCCCCAAGCCGGTGATCTCGTAGAGCTGCCAGTAATAAGTCTCGACCTGGTACTGGCGTACCGGCGCGCCGATGACCATGCTAAACACCGCTTTGGCTCCGCTCCAGTGAACACTGGGTTGTCGGACGGCGATGCCGTTGCCGACCTGGGAACCGGATTTTCCGTAACCGGCCGCGCGGGTCAGGTTCTTCAACGTGCCGTCCGGATAACGAACATAGAGATCGCCCCCACGGCCAACGGATTCCAGGGAGGCCTGGTGATTGCCGAAGACGGAACCGATGGTCGTGAAGTCTCCGGGAATCGGAACTTGAGTGACGAACAAAATGGGGTTGGGGAGCTGGGCCGCCTCGGCTGTATGCGCAACTCCGGCGCTTAAAAGATAAACCGCCAACAGAAAGCGTTTCATATGTATCGGCACGGTCGGGAGAGGCTGAGCAGGAGGAGGGCCATGGCGAAAACGACCCGTTTCCAAAGGCAAAAGCGCGAAAAAGGGGAGTGTGAGCGTCTGGTGTCCTCCAAATTCCGAGAATTGATAAATCTGTTCGGCAAGGAATGGACCTGCATTCCAGCCCCGCCCTTCGCCCCGCCGTCAGGTTCTAAATAGGTCAAATCACCTGAGATCGTAAGAAGCGCAGTTCCCTTACTTGACGCGCGGTAAAAGGGTACGTTATGTTTCGGCGCGTAAGATTCTATTGCTGGGTTGCCAGCGCTGAAGAAAGTCGGAGTCAAACTGCCGACTTTTTTGTTCCCCCAAAATCAGGGAGGGATATGGATGCGGAGTCATTAAATTCTGAGATTATGGAGTCGGAAAAACGTATGAAACGCATGTAAGTGCATGAGTACGCTCTTCCCATTCCGGCGTGAAATAACTGAATATGCCGGTTCGTATTTACGATTTAGCGAAGAAGCTTGGTCTGGAAAGCAAGGAAGTCCTTGTCAAGGCCAAAGAACTGGGTATTAGCGCCGCCAAGGTTCCCTCCAGCTCTCTCGACAAAATCACCGCCGAATATCTCGAGGAACAACTCGTTCCTCGTGCCGCCCAAAAGCAAGCTGAAGTTGCCGTCGCTGGCCCGCCCAAAATAGAAACTCAGCCACCCCCATCTTCGACGATACCTTCAACGGCGGTTCCTGAAGTTGCGACTGCTCCGCCTGCCTTCGAGGTTCCCACGGCTCCGAAAGCGCCCGAAATCGTGCCGTCGCCGGAATTTGCTCCGCCGTCCGCGCCGGAAGTTGTTTTGCCACCGACCCCGCCGGTCGCGCTGGAAGTGGTCGAATTTCCGCCGCTTCCTAAAACTCCGCCCACGCCTGCTTCCCCGGCGCCTGAAGAGGTGGCTGCCAAGGCCGAACCCGTTCAAACGCCGGTAGCGCCTCCACCAATGCCCGCTACTCCGCCTTCACCCCCGCCTTTGCCCGTCCCGGCGGCGCCTCAGGTCGGCGAGAAAATCGGCTTTATCCAATTACCGCAAAAACCTGCCCCGCGCACCCAGGATCGAGGTGGCGCCGCGGCCAAGCCGCCCCAGCGTGGGATGCAGCCGGCCCAGCAGCGTCCGCCAGACCAATTCCGCGGACGCCAGGATTTTCAGCGCGGCGGCCAGCAGCAATTTCGCGGCCCGCAACAGGGCTTCCAACGCGGCGGGATGCGCCCGGGCCAGCAGCAGCAGGGAGGTCGCGATGGTGGGGTGAGACCCTCGGGGCCCGTCGCCGACAAATTTGTCCCCCCCACCACGGGCGAGATCATCACGATGAAGCCGCCCATCATCGTGCGCGATCTGGCGGAGCGTCTCCAAAAAAAGCCGTTCCAGCTCATCGCGGACCTGATGAAGGACAACGTTTTCGCGAACGTTAACCAGGCCATCGACGAAATCGTGGCGCAAAAAATTTGCGCGCGCTACGGCTTCCGTTTCGAGGTTGAAAAACGCGAACGCGGGGCCGGCCTGGTTCACGCGCCCACTCGAAAGGTCGAAGAGGAGGTCGAAGACAAAGCCGAGCAACTCAAGCCTCGCCCGCCGGTC
>DASYTB010000515.1:0-9235 GCA_036002705.1 Verrucomicrobiia bacterium | reverse complement strand
CCGTGTTCGGTCAAACAAATTCACAACCTCAGCGAGTCCGCTTTCGAGGCCGATTCAAAGACGTCTGTCCACTCGGTTTCAATAAAATGACAATTGGAACTCAAGAGATCAAATTGTCTTCAGCACCAACAACACCAGGATCGCGTAGATGGCCCGGGAGCTCCACACCAAAGCCAGCGACTCGTGATTCAGGGCTGAGCCGAAGTGTCGAGCCAGAACTTCCCCGGCGTACGGGGATTTCCATCCTCCGTAGAGAACAATAGCGATGAGGATCAGCCAAACCAACCAACATACATTCGACGAAAGAGTCAAGGCGAGCGGCTGTTTCTCCACAAAAACACTCGCGACATCCGTCCGCTTGCCGTGAATGATAAAATCCACAATCGAAGGAACATTTTCCTTCACGAGCGCGGCTCCATGTCCGCCGCGCACAAACCGCGTCTCCATCGGTTGCACAAACCCGTCTTCAAAACCATTGAACCCGGCGCTGCCAATATCGCGGTTAAAAATGCGGAATCCGGGTTTTTCGAACAGGCAGGGGAACCACCCGACTACGATGTCCCTTGATCCTACGTAGTTACGAACCTGCTTCACGCGACCGGCAAACGAACTCCATGGAAAATCCCGGCGCACGACGCTCCCCGCCAGGACGACATGTTCAACCTTCAGTGTGACATATTTTTCGAGCGCACTCGCCAGGATGTAAGTTCCATTGCTATGCCCGATGAAATGAATTTCCTGCAGATTCGGGAAGCGGGCCTTGAGTTCGGTGACCTGATCCATGAACCAGCGAACATTCTTTTGGCGATCGGCCCATAAGAGAAATGGCCCCATCGCAAAATACCCGTAAGAAGCGCGGTGAACATAGAGCTTCTCGCCGGTGGTGTGCTCCCTGAGGTATGCTTCCTGGAGTGGGGCTTCAAAATTGGAAGTCCATTCGCCCATGTCCCGGATTCCGTGCAGCACGAACACGACGGTCTTTACCAGTTTGTCCTCGTCCAGACTCACGGTAAGATTGCTCCGTCGCAATTTCTCCAGCGCCGTCTCATCGCCAAACGCGGACTGAATCTTTTTCTTGCGCTCCAGCCGCGAGCCCTCCTCACCCAGCTCAATCATTTTGGGATGCGTCGTATTGTTCACCACGACCCAGATGAAATCCCGCGCTACCGTCACATCCCGGCTATCCTGCGCTGTGACCACATCATCCGAATCGCCGAGAAACTGGATCACTCGGGGCCGAGCCAGACCGTTCTTCTCGGCGGTTCGCATGACTTCCAGCCATTGCAGCCGCAGGTTGGCCACGAACGGCTCGCCTCGCATCGTCCCCTTAATCAAGCCTCCTGTCTTCGTAAGCCGGGCCAGAACCCAGAAAAGATGGACAACGAATCGTTGAGCGTATGGCGAATACCTGGCTCGATTCTGCGGGTTCCACCCGCGATTCATTCCCGCCAGCAGCACCAGGCGTCGCACCTGTTTGACCCATGCCCGGGGGGCGCACTGTGTCTCCCGCAACCCATCGGCAACGGGCGAATCCGCAATGCTCCCGCAACCGTAAACATACGCTTTGCGAATCAGCAATGCGCCCATGCTGAAACCTACCAGAATGATTCTTTCGTATTTGCGCGCATCCTGCAGCTCATTCAGTTTGTCGTCCATTTCCGCCGCAATCTGGTTGGGGCGGCGATTCGAAAACAGATGCCGGTTGTAGTCGAACCTCAGGATATCGGCGTCTGGGCACACCTCGCGGATCGCTCTACTGATTCCTTCCATTGACTTGCCTCCGCGCGCGTAACCATGCGCGATGGCGACCAGTTCGGTGGCACCGGGTTTCCCTCGATCCTCAATAACGGTCAGCGGGTAACTCCGGCCGAGGGCGGCGCTTATCCAGGCTCCAACGATCGCGACGAGAAACAAGCCAATCAGTCCGCCGAGGAGCCAGCCGTAGGCTTGGATAAAGGACATGACCGAGTTCATAACGAAAAAGATCCACGTAGTTGCCCGAACAATCCTTCCGTGAAGGACCGGTGCTGGAGGGTAGCCCTCCACAGCGAGAACCAGTTAAATAGGGGCTTGGGTGCAGATGTTAGCATCCGTTCATGCCGCCCCTACGGAGCTTGTTTTCATTGGCTTTGGCGGCTTCTATAAACATGGCGCTCCCCCCTGGAGCTACCGCTCCCCACGAAACGTGCGGTTTTGGAGGACAGTAAACAGAGCTTTAAGCTCGGCGGGTGACAAACACAATATCATTTCTCATCCTCGAAAACTTCCACCGCAAACATGAAACGGGCGAGTTCATTCAGCTTCCCACGGCTGGGACCGTTCAAGCCATTCCCGTAGCATGAGTCGTAATTCTGAGCCCGGTCCGCCGCCAGTTTATAGCCTTGGGCCGGAGAATCGGTGTGCCACAAATAAATGGCCAGCCCTGTTCCACCAGGAGCAACGGACAGCAGTGGATCACTCGCACCGGTCCCCAGGGCTGCTTTTTGAATTCGTTCTGAGCCGCTCGCGCACGGGTGTGGAGGAGTTTCGCCGCATCACGATCGACGGCCTCGAAGTAGCTTTTCCTGACGGACGCCGGACCGAGCAGCGCGCGAGCATCAGATAGAATGGCTTGAAACTCAGCTTTCGTTTTGCCGGACCGTCCCGCCGCCCGTCGCGTCACCCATAGGCCAAAGGCGGTCAGTCGGCCCGGGTGGGGAACGGTGGTACGCATTTGAATGGTCTTTAGCTCTCCGCGAAGCGCCAGCGGCGCGACACGTTTATAGTACGCAGCTCCCAAACGAATCTCAAGCCCCAGCAGGGCGGCATCGCCCGTCTCGGGATCATCGAAACATTTGCCGATCCCTGTAAACATCGGCTCCTGACTTACAGCTCTCCCCGGAACGCCCAATGTTGCACCGAGGCGAAAGGGGTCTGAGCGTCGATGGCGGAGGTCTCTTTGCTGTGAGGCCGTTGAGTACGTTGAGTAACGGTTGCTTGCCCACCGGAGTAAAAGCTTTTAGAGTCGCGGCACAGCTATGAGATTTAGATTCTTGGCGAGCGCCATCGCGTTCGCGGCGCTTGGCGTGGCCGCGGGATTTGCCCAGGGCAGGAAATCGTATGTCATTGGCCTGGTGGCAAAATCCCAGGGAAATCCGGTGTTTCAAGCGGCGCGCGTGGGCGCGGAGCAGGCGGCAAAAGAGCTGGGACAGAAATATAATATTAATATCAAGATCGATTGGCGCACGCCGAACGAGGAGGATGCGCAAAAGCAGGCGGAAGCGATTGAGCAGTTGGTGCTGAGCGGCGCGAACGGGATCGCGGTGAGTTGTTCGGATGCGAATAAGCTGACGGATGCCATCAATTCAGCCTTTAATAATGGCGTTCCGGTGGCGACGTTCGATTCGGACGCGCCGGCGAGTAAGCGGTTCGTCACTTACGCGATTGATGACATCCAATGCGGCGAGCGGGTGATGGAGGAATTGGCGAAGGCGATGGGGGGCAAGGGAATGGTCGCGATCCTCGCGGGAAATCAAAATGCTCCAAACCTGCAAAAGCGGGTGGAAGGGGTGAAGCGCGCGGCCGCGAAATATCCGGGCATCAGGATTCGGGACACGTACTACCACAAGGAGACTCCGCAGGACGCGGCGGCCAAAGTGGAGCAGGTGATGCAAAGCAACCCGGACGTGACCGGCTGGGCGATGGTGGGAGGATGGCCGCTTTTTACGGATAATGCCCTGAAGTGGGCACCGGGAACGGTAAAATGCGTTTCGGTGGATGCTTTGCCGGCGGAGTTACAATACCTCCGCAGTGGTCATGTCCAGGTGCTGCTCGCGCAGCAAGTGTTCGAATGGGGCTACCGCTCGGTCGAGCATTTGATCAACAAGATTCACCTCAAGAAGAATCCCGCCCATGTGAAGGATGTGAGCGAATTGGTGCGCGTCACAAAGGAGAACGTGGACGAATTCGCGAAAAACTGGGAGAAGTGGCTGCCGAAGTAACTTTGTTCAGGCCGGAACGAGCGCGTCCAATTGCGCGTTAATGAAGTTCCGCAATTCGGAGGGGCGAAACGGCTTCTGAATCGTTTTCACCTGGCGGGACAACGCGGGAGTTAAGTCGAGCATTTCCTCGCTGAAGCCGCTCATCAGGAGCACCCGCAGACCGGGCTTCTGCGCGAGGAGGTCGGTAATGAATTCTGTCGCGGAGCCGTCGGGAAGCGAAAAGTCGGTGACCAACATGTCGATCGCGCCGCCGCTGGATTCCCATTCCTTGCGCGCGGCGCGAATGCTCTCGGCGGAGTAAACGCGGCCCACTCCGGCGATCTCGAGCGTCGCGGTGACAAGAGAAAGAATAGCCGGCTCATCATCCAGCACCAGAATTCGTGATTCCTCAGGCAACACTTTTCATTCATCGGCGAAAATGGAGACGGAGTTGAGCCGGAAAAAAGTGTTATTGGGGCTGAATGACGCGACGTTTCCAAATGTAACGGAACATAAGCACGCGCAAGGCAGCGGTGAGTGGAATGGCCAGGATGCCGCCGATAATTCCGCCCATCAGCGTGGTGCCGATCATGACGGCGAGAATAATGGTGAGGGGGTGCAGGCCCACGCGGTCTCCCATGATTCTTGGGGAAATAAAAAAGCCTTCGAGGAACTGGACGGTCGCGAATACGCCGAGCACCAGGGCCGGATGCAGCCAGTCGCCATATTGCGCGAGTGCCAGGAGCAGCGAGGGGATGAGGCTGATGGTGACCCCGAGAAACGGTACGATGCTGAGAAGGCCCGCGACCATCCCGAGCAGCAGGGAGTAATTGAGCCCAATCACGAGAAATCCAATGGTCAGGAGAATACCATCACATATGGCGACCAGAATCTGGCCTCGAAAAAAGAGAATTAGATAGTCATTGATTTGCTGGATAATAAAAACACTTTCATCCTTCCAGCGAGACTGATGGACGGGCAGATAATCCGTCCAGCTTTGCTTGATGCCCCGTTTTTCGAGCAGCAAGTAAAAGAGGAAAACGGGGACCATCGCGATACCGATGATCAACCCAAACCAGGAAACCGCCCGGCTGGCCTGGGCGACGAACCACGAGGACAATGCGGGCGCCGCCTTTTGGGCCCATTTCTGGATGCTCTCGCGCGTTTCCGTCGTCCACGCCCGGCTGAGCCGCTGACCCCAGCGCGATTCGGTGAGCCAGGCCTGGATTTTTTGGGTGAGATTTTGGAAATAGCTCGGGATTTTGTCGGCGAGATCTTTTCCTTCGGCCAGCAAGCGGGGAAGAACTAAAACGGATATGCCCACCACGAGCGCCACACCCAGGAAAAAGACCAAAAGAATTGCCCAGGCGCGGTTCATCCCGCGCGCCTCCAGAAAATCGACGACCGGATCAAGGATGTAGGCCATAATTCCGGCAATGGCCAGGGGAAGGAGAACCGGCGTTAATTCCTGGAGAAGCCAGCCCAAGCCCCAGATGATCAAGCCGACGACCGCCAGGAAAATCGCCAGGGACATGGCGGTGACAGCGAGCCAAATGAGGCGGGCTTGCTGCGGGCTCGGCGGCGTGATGCGCGGGGCGTCCATCGCTCCTCTTCAAGAACTCCGTTAAGTTTGGCCTAACCTTTTTGATTTCTCGGTCGCGGCGCGCACGGCGTTAATCAGCGCGGCGCGTAACGAACCTTTTTCAAGTTCGTGAATTCCCTCGATGGTGGTCCCGCCGGGACTGGTCACCATATCTTTCAACGTGCCGGGATGAAGGCCGGTTTCGAGGACCATTTTGGCTCCGCCCAGGACGGTCTGGGCGGCGAGTTTGGTGGCAATGTCGCGCGGCAGCCCCGCGGCGACTCCGCCATCGCTCAAGGCTTCGATGATCATGTAAACATAGGCAGGGCCGCTGCCGCTCAAACCGGTGACGGCATCCAGAAGCGACTCTTTGACCTGGAAGGCAACTCCAACCGCGGAGAAGAGAGTGGAGACGATCTGCCCGTCATCCGGCGTGGCCGTTTTCCCAAGCGCGAAAGCCGAGGCGGAGGCCCCGACCAGGGCGGGGGTGTTCGGCATGACGCGAATAATTCGGATCCCCGCGGGAAGGTTGGCCTCCATTTTGGCCAGGGTTACGCCAGCCGCGATGGAGACGAGCAGATGCCGCTCCTTCAAATGGGGCGAGATTTCGAGCAAGAGATCGTTTACCTGGTCGGGCTTTACGGCCAACACCAGCACAGAGGCGAAATTCACGACGTCGGAATTAAAGCCGGTGGTCTTCGCTCCCACCGCCTGGGTAAACGCTGTGCGCGCCGCCGGGCTGACATCGCTCGCGATCATTGCGTCGGAAGAGGCAATCCCGGCGCGGGCCAAGCCGCTGGCGAGAGCGGAAGCCATTTTCCCGGCTCCGAGAAAACCGACTTTCAGTGTTGATCCCATAACGCGGTTGATCGCGGATTTGTTATCCTTTAAACCGCGCGGAGCAAAGCGAAATGATAAAAGCGTCCGTGAGCAGCTATTCAATCTCCTTCTGCAATGGGCCCCTGCCAAGATCCCGAGGCAATGGGCAGAATCCAATTTCGAATTGAGCGGGCGTACGAGACACTTGCCTCCCTTACTCGGCTTTCACGCGAGCTTTTGAAGGATGTGATTCTTGCCCAGTATCCGGAATGGGCGGGCTAAAAATCCCATGAAATCGGCGGTCCCCGCCTCCTCGCGGCGAATCCGGCGATATCTGACGGCTTCATCGCTCGGACTGCCGCCTCTCGCCTGCGCCCCAATTTTCTGGAAAGTTCAATTCTTGCCAATCCCGCCATTCATTGAGCGGGTGTGTGTTGCTGGAGTCGCGAAGACTTTGCCGCGCGGGACCGCTTGGGTTTATGAGCTGAAGTTTGATGGCATGGCCACTACGTCCCGCTGACTTGCGAGTTCGGCGGCGTCACGGGAACAAGCCCGTGTTTCAGCACCACCGCTTTCAGCTTTTCAACATTGGGAAGACCTCCAGCATTCACGATCGCGGCCATCTCCTTGAAAAAATCCGGGCCGATCAGCGCGGGAGTAACAAAGGCCAGCGCCCTGGCATCGGTTTGCTTCAGGTTGTTGAAACCATGAACTGCGCCACGCGGGACAAAGCAAGATTCTCCCGGCCCAATATCCAGCGCCTTTCCTTCCACGGTAAACGTCATCACCCCTTCGACTCCGTAGATGGTCTCATCGTATTGCTTGTGATAATGGGGCAGCGGGACCTTCGCCCCAACTGGAACCGTGAATTCAAACATCGCCACGGACCCACCCGTGTCGGCCGCCTCGAGCAGGAATCTGATTCCTATTTGCCCGACCCGGATAATTTCGTTTTTCATAAATGCGGTCAGATTTAAGCTTTCACGTCGGGAAGTTATTCCCGTGCTCGCTCGACAGCATCCGCTGAAGCTGGATCCAGGCACATCAATCCTGGCTCGCTCGGCGCGAACGTCTGGGCCTCCACAATGCCGCGACCGCCAGCCAGGCCGACAGGCAGGCGAGCTTCTGCTCTTTTCGCCAGGGCTTGCCCGCGGTTGCGCCCAGGCTCTTCAGGCGCGCTTCCAGGCTGGCCAATGTCAGGTGCAGTTCTTTCGAAGCCACCTCGACAAGAGACTTCTCATCCATTTCGACGACTTTAATGCCGCATTCACCCAGCGCAAAGCGAAGCGCATCGCGCACGGCCAGTCCCTCTGCGACCGCCGGATGCTCCGGCGCGAAAAGGCTGTATTCCAAAAGGTCGGTGATCCAGCCGGCGCGGTTGACGAGCAATGCGGCTACGGCGGGTTTGCATCCCGACTCCGCCAGTTTGTGCTGGAGGTCGGCCAAGCTCTTCGTCGCCATGAAGTCTTGACGTTTACGTCCCTCCGCTACGGCGGCCGCCGCTTCCGGCGGCACGCGATCATGGGAGCCACGCGCCAGTTCGGCCGCGACGTGATAAGGTTCAAGCGACAGACGGTCGCCCTCAGCAGCGGTGGCAAGAAAAGTAGAAAGGACAACACAAGCCTCCGGGCCATCGGCGGCAACGCCGACGACGGCACTCCCGCCTCGACCCGCCCGAAAGCCAAGAGCGACCGGGATCGTCCCTCCCTTGTGCTGCGCGCTCCTCCGTGGTCCGCCACCGGCGTCAGGCCAGGACGTAATAATTTTCATCGAGTGCCAATGCTTCCGCGAGGTGTCGCGAACGGCTCAACGCCACCGAGGCGGTGCGCCGGTCGCGCCCGAAATGGAAATTCCCGCGGGACGCGGAGATTGCAACCAGATCGCGATGGCCGGGTTCGCTGGAACTTATGATTAGACTTCATGTTATAGATGTTTGTCGGTCAGCGATTTATTGGCGCAATGGTTCGTATATTGAGCGCAGAGTCAACCTCGGAACGGTTTGTCTGGCCGGCTGGCGTCACAATTCATCTTGCCTGGCAATTGGTAAAAGTCGTACCTGAGCCATGGCAAAGGCGTCCGAACTATTTGCTGAAGGGGATTCGCCCCGGCGTATCCACGCCGATGCTCCAAAGCGTTCCGCCTGCGGTTACGAAGAGCGTCTTCAAGTCCGCGCCGCCGAAGGCGCAATTGGTCACTTCGTCTTTGGGAATAGCCACGAAATCGAGCATTTCACCTTCGGGGGAAAGGATGTAAATGCCGGCGCGATTGGGCTCGACGGTTTCGAACGGGGGATTTGCCGTGTTTAATCCGGCGGCAACGTAGAATCGATTCTTTGCATCCATTTTGAAGCCGTCCGGTCCGCGGCTGGTTTTCCAATCGAAGATCAGTTTTCGGGTTTCCATTTTAACGGTGCCATCGGGATTCAGATTGAACCGCCAGAGTTTCCGCGCGCCCCCAATATTGTCGTTGTTATTGTCGGCGACCCACAAATGCCGATCATCGGGTGAGGCAAGAATGCCATTCGGGCGCTCGAGTTCCGGCCCGAGGATACGCTCGACCTTTCCCGGCGCATCAATGCGGTAAATACCTTCGATCAGTTTGCCGTCGCGTCCGCGTATCTCCATGGTATCTCGCGGGCCGTAGCGCGGGTCCGTGAAATAAATCCGGCCCTGCGAATCAATCGTAAGATCGTTCGGCGAGTTAAATTTTTTGCCAAGATACGAATCGGCGAGAACGGTGATCGTGCCGTCCGGTTCAGTGCGTGTAATCCGCCGGTTCTGTGCTTCGCAGACGACCAGTCTTCCTTCGTGATCAAAAAGCAACCCGTTCGCGCCGCCGGAAGGTTCACGGACAACGTGGGAGACTCCATTCGAAT
>DASYTB010000514.1:0-1700 GCA_036002705.1 Verrucomicrobiia bacterium | reverse complement strand
CAAAGACCGAGAGATCGAAATTAAAAGGGGCGTGCTGCGAAAGTCGATCTTTCTCTGTGACGTTGAAGGTCTCGCAGCCCCAGTTCACAAACGTCAGCGCGTTGAGGTGCGAGAGCATGACACCTTTTGGAACGCCGGTGGAGCCGGAGGTGAAAAGGATATAGGCGAGATCGTGATCGACCACCGGCACGCCCGGCTCGTCCTCCGAAAACTGTCCGAGATCGTTAGCAAAAGTGAGCGTTGGAACTGAAGATGCGTGCTGCGGCGCCTGATCGACAAAAAAGATCGCATTTAGCGGGCAGTCATCGTGGAACGAGGAATCCAGTTTCCGATAAAGCAATTCGCTGGTGATCAAGGCGCGGAATCCGCATTGCCGGCCAATTTCCTGCAAGCGCGCTCCAGGAGCATTCGCATCGACGGGGACGTAGCAGGCCCCGGTTTTCATGATTCCGAAAATCGCCGCGATTGCCGAAGGCGACTTGTGAAGGTAAATCCCGACGCGATCGCGCGGCGCCACGCCGTGCCTGATCAAGGCCTGCGCAACGCGATTGCTCAGGCGCTCCAGTTCCCCGTAAGTGAGTTTCTGATCTAGAAGGCGAACAGCTTCCGCGTCCGGCTGCCGCCGCGCGCTTTCCGTGAGCAGTTGATGTAAAAGATACGCCATGGTCGTTAAGGCATGAGAGTTGGAGGGCGAACCCATTGTGGCATGCTTATCTCCGAGAGCAATTACCGCGCAACCGGGCCAGAATCTTTACTGCGGCATCACGCCTTTGCGCGGTTCGCGGCCAAAAACCTGCTTTCGTTGAGGCATGGAAACATACGAGCCCCGGCCCTCGCGGACCCAGGCCTGCATGTTTATCCGAAGCGTATGGGTTGACAGCCAGGCGGAATCTTTATTAAGCTCTCAAAAGATCGGTCGCGATTTTGCAGAAAGCTTCACCCGGACGCGGCCGGCTGATTGCAAGGTAAGGAGCAGCTCACGTTTTGATCATTGTTTGGCAGCCGAATGTTATTGCCATCTGATCGGTCGAGAGCGCTCGTGGCTCCAATCAGCAAGTATTAATCCAATCATAAACATAGTCTCGCCATCTCGAAGCAGAAGCCTTTCATGAAGAAACGACCAGTTATTATTATCGGGGGCGGCCCGGGAGGGTCGGCCACCGCACTTTATCTTATGCAGTCGGGAATAACGCCGCTCATCATCGAGCGCCAAAGGTTTCCGCGCTTCCATATTGGTGAATCGCTGAGCGGCGAATGTGGTAACGCCATTCGCAAGCTTGATCTCGACGACGAGCTGATCGCGCAAAATTATCCGGTCAAATACGGCGTGAATGTTTTCAACCCGCACGGTACACCGTTTTGGGTGGAGGTGAAAAAGCGCTGCCCCGAGACAAACGAGATGCAGCCAAACTGGACTTGGTCGGTGACGCGCAGCACCTTCGACAAAATTCTGCTCGATGCGGCGCTCGCGCGTGGCGCGGAATACATGGACTGCGACGCCGTCGCGCCACTTCAGGAAAACGGACGTGTGGTTGGTGTCCAAATCCGGACGAAGAGCGGAGCCTTGGATAAGCTTTATTGTGACATCCTGGTGGACTGCTCGGGCCAGGGAACTTTTCTCGCCAACCGGGGCGTGACCGGACCCAGGGTAAAAGGCGGCTACGGCAATCAAATCGCCGTTTTTTCTCAGATCGAGAACA
>DASYTB010000513.1:0-20454 GCA_036002705.1 Verrucomicrobiia bacterium | reverse complement strand
TGTTTCTCGCGGCGTTGGATTTCTCCAGAACGGCGGCGGCACCGGGACTGCTATGGATGGTGATCCTGGCCATCGCGGCGAGCGCGGTTTCTCTTTACTATTATCTCGAGGTTCTAAAGCAAGCGTTCGTTGTTGATGACGGCGCCACAACGCCAATCCGAAAGGCGCCCATTCAAATGGCGGCTATTCTCATCCTGGCTGCTTCCGTCGTTATATTCGGCTGCTTTCCAAATCTGCTCGTCGGGCCGCTCCAGCACGCGCTGTCTGTAAAAGCGGGGCAGGAACCGGCCAGTACGAGCATCACCGTGCCTTCCACGGTGGCAGCGCTGAAGTAGTTCCGAAGGGCGCGGGCATGAAAAAGTACCTGCACGTCGTCAACGTCGGCATTCAAAACACGCTCGTTTATCGCGTGAATTTTCTCTTCCGCTCCGCCTTCGCCCTGATCCCTCTGATGGCGACGATTTATCTTTGGCGCGCCGTATATGCGGGCAAAGAAGATCCCGGCGTGGCGGGCTATAGCCTGGCCGGAATGATTTCCTATTATCTCCTGGTCACGATTGTTGATGCGCTCACGGGTGTGACGGAAGACGATTGGCAAATCGCGGCCGACATCAAGGATGGCAATATCAATCAATTCCTCCTCAAGCCGGTGGACTACATGGCGTATCGCATCTGTTTGTTTTTTTCCGGGCGGCTGATTTACACGGTCGTGGCGATTTTGCCCGTGGGCTTGTTCGTGCTCTTTCAACGCCGGTACTTCGTTCCGCCCGCGAGTTGGTTTGCGTTGGGATTGTTCATTCCGTCGCTGGTGCTCACGGCCCTGTTGCAATTCTTTATGTCCTACACCATGGCCATGCTCGCGTTTTGGGTGCTGGAGGTTTCCACTTTCATCTTCATTCTTTTCGCCTTCGAATACGTCGCGGGCGGTCATCTCTTCCCGATTGATATCCTGCCGAAGTTCGTTTCGGACGCGCTCCAATTCACCCCATTTCCCTACCAGCTCTTTTTTCCCGTGAGCGTTTATCTGGGCCGGATTCAAGGCGGCGAGCTCTGGCGCGGCCTGGTCATCCAGATTTTTTGGACCATTTTCTTTTTACTCTTCGCGCGCTGGGTTTGGAGCCGGGGAATCAGGAAGTACACGGCTGTCGGTGGGTAATATTGCTGAATACGAAATGTCGTTGCCGCGCAGGCTGTTACGAGGTTTTTGAATCGGGATTGGCGGTGGAATCGAGCTTGGTTTTTTCCTGTTCGACGAGGTCGTTGAAAGCTCTTTCGAAGGCGCTCTTATGTTCGGCCCGAATGCGCCGGCGGATGACTCTCATATCGTAGAGAGCGATGCCGAACGAAATCATCGTCAGGCCGAAACAGGTAACCCAATAGAAAACGAAAACGACCGGATTGCGCAAAAGAAAAGCCGCCAAAAACGTCAAACCCCAGACCATCAGGCCCCCGGCGATGATCAGGAAGAACGTCCCGAACCATCGGCGTCGCGCATCCACGGCTGTGAGCATGGATCAAAGATAGCACGGGTTGGATTTAAGGAAATGGAATAAGATAATATGATGAATGATTCATCGGAAAATAAGCGCCACTGATACTAAAAATTTCTGTCACAATTCTCTTTACAAGTCCGGGCGTTTTATGGCTACATCCCTTTTACCAACAACTACTGACCAATCTCAGCTATGCTTAAGAGACTCGTCCCCATCGTGCTCTCGGTGATTGCGTGGAACGCCAGCCAACCGCGTGTTACCGCCAATGACATCGAGCCCACGAAAGAATTCTATAGTGCCGTTCATCGAGGGAGTGCTCCCGTTGTTTTGGATGGCAAGCTTAATGAATGGACCGGTGTGCCCGTGCTTGCTGATCCGAAATTCTCAATTCCAAAGGGCCCACCGGTTTCCGGCAACTATGTTTTGTTCGAAACCCTAGGCGGAAGCTGGAGCGGGCCGGACGACCAAACATCTGCCGTTCAAATCGCCTGGGATTCGGATAATGTCTATTTTGGTTTCGTCGTGACCGACGACTACCATGAAGACATGGGAGGAAACGCCTGGAACGGCGATTCGATCCAGCTTATGATTGCCGATTCCGCCCGCGCGTCACAAATTGCCCTCTATAACTATGCCTTGCTTGGGTATGAAGATGACAAAACCCAACCCGGCACTCTGACCTTCGTCCCAGATCCCAATCAGACCGACCCCACGTTGGTTGAAACCGAAGCTGGACCCGGGGGCACCTCAGCGGTCATCACTCGTGACAGTGTTAATCACAAGACTTTCTACGAAATCCAGCTTCCGGCGGCTTCGCTCGGTTTAACCGCTCCGCTGACGGCCGGAACCAAGTTCGGCCTTGGTATGGCGATCAATGACGGGGACGGATATGACGACGGCGCTGGAAACGTCTATGGCCAGGGCGCTGCTCAACAGGGTCAGAAAGGATGGGGCGGTTTGGGCGCTCACGCCATCGTGTTCGGTAAGACACCATCCGAAACGGCGCTGATAACCCTGACGACTAACTTGCCGGGAACGGATATAGTCTTCTTATCGGCCATTAATCCAGGCATTGCTTCGTTCTCCTTCCGGGCGACAGATAAAGGGACGTCGATTGTGGATCCAGCGGGAGCAAAGCTCACGATCAATAGCAAAACCGTTGCCCTGACGGCGAGCCCCAAAGTGGGTGATGCCACGGATTTCAGCTATACTCCGCCGACACCATTTCCCCCTGGCACGACTAATAACTATGCCATCGAGGTGAAGGATACTACCGGTCACGTCGCTTCGGATTCCGGGACTTTCGTGACGCCTTCCTACGCTCTGTTGGTTACGTCGGACAAAGTAACAGCGGATACGTCTAAGCCCGGCTTTATCTGGCGAGTCCACCAGAATGGAGCCTTCACCGCCAACACCATCTCTCGAGCGATGGATCAGCTTGCTGGCAGCCTTGGACAAAATCTGGCTGATCCAAATGCCGTCGGACCCGCTTTGGCGCCAGCCACTAAAGGGCCAAATACCAATTCGCCTGTTACGTTCGAAATCGCGACCGTCATCAATATGGATATCACGCAGGCGGGCACCGGCGATTTCGCAACCGATGACCAGATGGCCGGCGTGCCGGGTACGGGCGATTCGGGCCAAACGGATGGCATCGCGGCCGAGGTGATCTATTACCTCGAGCTGACTCCTGGGTTGCATACGTTTATCGTCAATAGCGACGACGATTTCCGCACTTATGTGGGCAATATTAACGATGTTTTCGCTGCCAAACTCGCTGGTTCTTTTGAAGATCCCGCTGGCCGTGGCTTCGCGGACACCTCATTCTCGGTTTACGTCCCCGAAGCTGGCGTATATCCGTTCCGCACCGTTTGGGAGCAGGGCGGAGGGGGCGGAAACATCGAGTTGATCGAACAATTGGCGAGCGGGAAAGTTCTCTTGAACGACACAGCGAACGGCGGTCCGAAAGCTTATCGCAGTGCCACGGGCCCGAACGCGGGAGGTCTTACGGTCATCAGTTCGGTCTCGCCCGGGGTCGGGTCTAGGGGTGTTCTCGGTAACACTCCGATCACAGTCACGATTACTGAGGGCTCGAACACAGTGGACCTTGCTTCCGTGAAACTAACGCTCAACGGAACTCCTGCCACTGTAACTCCGACCAGGAATGGGAATGTGATTACCGCCACCTTCCAGCCTCCCACCGCTCTCGCTGCGGGATCGCAGAACACGGTCGGAATCACTTACAGCGCGGCGGGTGTTTCTCGAACGGAGACGTATGCCTTCAGTACGACTATTCTCGGGCCTGGCACTTTGTTCATCGAAGCGGAAGATTTCAACTTCGGTCATGGCCAATGGGTCACTAACGCGCCGATTGGCATGACGGGACCTTATCCGGGTGGCAACTACCAGGACCTTGGCGACGGCGTAAGCGGCGCGGATTGCGACGGAACCGACTTCGGGATCGATTACCATGAGAATAACGTTGGTAACGATCCTGGCGCTGTTCCGGCCTATCGTTCTAATACCGACGTCGAGGCGGCTAAACCGAACGGTCCTGCGGGACTTTATCGCGGCACGTTTAACGTCTCCGTGAACAACAACATTGGATGGACGTCCTCAGGAGAGTGGGAAAACTATACACGCCAGTTCCCCGCGACCGCTCAAATCTACAAAGTCTATGCGAGAATGGCGCATGGCGATGCGACGATGCGCCGCGGTGGCCAGCTTTCCCGGATCACCAGCGATCCAACCCAGTGCAACCAGACCGAAGAAGTCGTGGGTATATTCGATGCGCCATGGACCGGTGGCTGGGATACGTGGCCGGATGCCGGCACACCGCAGGATGCGTTGATTCCGATGCACGACGCGGCTGGCGCCGATGCGTTGTTAAAGGTCGGCGGGCTAACCACCTTGCGCTTCACTTTCAAGGGTGGTGCGGGGGATTTTGATTACCTCGCCTTCGTGCCATCGGGCCTTGCAGGGTTGCCGCCAAAAGTTGCGTCCGCTTCGCCAGCGGCTGGAGCGTTCGGTCTTGGCAGCAAGCCTCCCTTCAAAGCAGTGATTCAAGACGGCGAAGTTTCGAGTGTTACTTCGGCGGCCCTGTTCTTAAACGGCACGCCCGTAAGTCCCGCCGCAACCGTGACGAAGAGCGGCGCGAATACGACGGTAAGTTTTACTCCAACGACCGCGCTGCCCCTTGGTTCAGCCAACGTTTACCGTCTTGTTTATACCGATAACGCGACTCCGGCGGTCACGAGGACGAACGATATACCGTTCACTGTCAGCTTCACGCCCTTCAACGAAGGCACGTTGTTTATTGAAGCGGAAGACTTCAATTTTAGCCATGGTCAATGGCTGACGAACACCTCTATCGGAATGAACGGACCTTATAAGGGTGGCGATTATAAAGACAAAGGCGATGGCGCGGGCGGGTCTGATTGCGATGGAACCGACTTCGGGATTGATTACCATGAGAACAACGTCGGTAACGATCCCGGTGCTGTTCCAGCCTATCGTTTGAACGCCGATGTCGAAGTTGCCAAGCCCAATGGTCCTGCGGGCTTGCGACGCGGCAGTTTCGATGTTCAGGTCAATAACAACATCGGCTGGACCTCCGCTGGCGAATGGGAAAACTACACCCGCGTTTTCCCAACCAATGGCGCTTCGTACAAAGTCTATGCGCGCATGGCCCACGGCGATACTACGCAAACGCGCGGCGGCCAACTCTCGCGGGTCACGAGCGATCCGACCCAATGCAATCAAACGGAAGAGGTTCTCGGCACGTTTACTGCCCCATGGACCGGCGGTTGGGATACATGGCCGGACGCGGGCACAACGCAGGACGCCCTCATCCCGATGAAGGACGCGACCGGTACTAACGACGCGGTCCTGCAGTTGAGTGGCAAACAAACACTCCGCTTCACTTTCGAGCAGGGCGCGGGCGATTTTGATTACCTCGCCTTCGTCCCGCAGGGCGGCTCTTCTTCAGGCGCTCCGAACCTCTCGATAGCGAAGAGCTCGACTGAAATTACCATCACCTTCGATGGCTCGCTTGAATCGGCGACCGCCGTAACCGGGCCATGGGGGCCGGAGCCTGGAACAAGTCCAAAGAAGATACCGTTGCCGGCAACGGGTAACTTCAAGTTCTACAGAGCTAAAAAATAGTAGGTGTCGGCTTCATCTGTTGTGAAGAGACCGGGCGCAAGTCCGGTCTCTTTTTTATTTATCTTCGAACCGTCCTTCGATATCTAAACTGAAAGAATGTCCCCAGCGCGATACTCACTCCGAATGGCTGATCGCTGGTTTTGCTTGTTGTGCTGTTTCATGACTCTAGTCTCGGCCGGCTTTGCGCAGAGCGTCAGCCCGTCGGCTCCCACCAGCGGGGTTCCACGTTCCGGCGAAGCTCTCTCGCGCCTCTACTGCAGCACTTGCCATGTTTTTCCTGAACCAGAGCTTCTCGACAAAAAGACTTGGCGCGATCAGACGCTCCGGCGGATGAAAATCCGCATGGGACTGTCGCCCGCTGAGATCGAAAGCCATCCCGAATCAAAACTGCTCGAGGCGACCGGCATATTTCCGACCAGTCCGCTGATTTCAACGCAGGATTGGAGCGCGATATTTGACTATTATGTGAACGCCGCGCCCGAAGCGCCTCTCCCTCAGGATCCCCGCCCACCGATACAGGTCGGGCTCAAATATTTTCGCCCCGAACCACCGAAGTATCGCCGGGCGTTGCCTTCCACAACGCTCGTCAAGATTAGCGAACACGCACGACGGATCTATATGGGGGATGCCGAGACACAGTCGATCGATGTGTTGGACGGCTCGGGTGTGTTCCACGAAACAGTGAAGCTCAACAACATCCCCGTTTCGCTCACCGAAAGCACGCGCGGCATTTACGTGACGTCGATCGGGCACTTTCAACCTTCCGAAGATCCGAAGGCCGAGCTGGCCTTCTTGCGTCGTGGCGAAAACGGTTTCGAGCCGCCCCGAGCCATTCTTAGCCAGTTGCCTCGAGCCACCTACACAGAATTCGCAGACCTCAATGGCGACGGCAAAATCGATTTCCTCATCTGCATTTACGGAAACAACGTTGGCCGTTTTTCCTGGTTCGAGAACCTCGGTCAGAACCAATTTCGCGAACACGTTTTGATTCCCAAGTCGGGAGCGATCCGCGCCGAGGTCCATGATTTTAACGGCGACGGCTTTCCGGACCTGGCCGTTTTACTGGCCCAGGAATCGGAATCTTTTTTCATTCTCATGAATGATGGCAAAGGAAACTTCAGCCAGCGCCCCGTCTTCCAAAAGCATCCTCTAATGGGGCACACCTATTTCGAAATGGCGGACTTCAACAACGACGGAAAACTCGATTTTATCGTAACGAACGGCGACAACGGCGAATATCCCTCCCCAATGAAGAAGTATCACGGCATCCGTATTTACCTGAACAAAGGCGGCGAGCATTTCGAAGAGGCCTATTTCTTTCCGATGAACGGCGCTTTTAAGGCCATCGCGCGCGATTTCGACCACGATGGCGATTTGGACGTCGCCGCGATCTCCTTCTTTCCCGATTACCAGAAATCTCCCGAAGAAAGCTTCATTTACCTCGAAAATCAGGGTGGCCTGCGGTTCACGCCCTCAACCTTCGAGCAGTGCGTCATGGGCCGCTGGCTCACCATGGATGCGGGCGACCTCGACGGCGATGGCGACTTGGACATCGTGCTCGGCTCTTATATTCGCGGTCCCAGTCCTGTTCCATCGACTTTTTCAAGAAACTGGGAAGCAGATGGACCCTCCGTGCTCATTCTGCGCAATCATATCAAAGAACCTCTATAGCGCGCTAACGTAGCGAGGATGCGCATGCGGCCAGCTTAAACCAGCCAGGCGATTGCCTTCACAACCGCCGCGACCAAACCGAGGACACCGCCCAGGACCGCCAACGTGCTGACCACGCCCCCGCGAACCCGCGAAGAGAAGGCGAGGAGAAATCCTATGGCGCCAAACACCACCGCAATCATCCCGAGCAAAAATCCGGCGAAGGCGGCGGCCGGAAAACTCGCGATGGCGCAGACGATCGCGATGATTGAAGGGATGCTGAACCGGGCGCGGGTCGTAGTCGGTTGAACCTCCATGGCGCAATTTAATCCCGAACTCCGGGAATTCAACGGTGGCCAAATCGCCCATGTCCCCGCTTTCTCGCGTTTGTTGGAATCGGCTTGCGCCCGCCTTTCGCGGCAGGAAATGTATGCCGCGCCACCCGGCGGACGATATAAATAGTTAATCACGAACAGGAATGAAAAATCACCCCTTACGAGCGGTTCTCTGGCTACTGCTCTTTTTGCCAGCCAGGGATTCTTTAAGCGCGGCCGAGCAGCAGGGCTTTCCGCGCGCCCTCCCCAAGGTTCATTTAGAGCGCGTGCTTCCCGAGGCTACCTTCAATCGTCCTCTTTGGATGCAGGAAGCCGATGGCCGCTTCTTTATCGTGGAACAGCAAGGCCGGATTTTGACGGTTGGAAAGAAAAGTTCCGGAGCGGAAACGAATGAGTTCTTCAACATCGTTCCGCGAAAGCCGTTCGGCGACAATGAAGAGGGCCTGCTCGGTCTCGCGTTTCATCCCGGGTTCGCCACGAACCACCTCTTCTACGTTTACTATACCCAGCATGATCCGCGGCGCAGCGTCATCAGCGAATTTAAAGTATCCGCCGAGCACCCCGCGCAAGCCGATCTCGGTTCGGAGCGCATTCTGCTTGAAATCTCCCAACCGTATTCCAACCACAATGGTGGCGAGGTCAGCTTCGGACCGGATGGTTTTCTTTATGTCACTTTGGGCGATGGCGGCGCGGGGGACGATCCGCATAATAACGGCCAGAATACGGCGGCTTTGCTGGGAAAAATCCTGCGCATCGATGTTAATACACGAACGACGGCCGACAAAAGGACGCTTCAATATGGCATACCGAACGACAATCCGTTCGTGAATCGGCCTTACGGCGTGCGCGCGGAAATCTGGGCCTTCGGTTTGCGCAACGTTTGGCGTTTCAGTTGGGACCGCGAAACCGGCGAGATGTGGGCGGGCGACGTCGGACAAAACCTCTGGGAGGAAATCGATATTATCGTGAAGGGTGGCAATTATGGCTGGAACGCGCGCGAAGGTTTTCACCCGTTCAAACCGCAGCCGCGCGGGGCGCAGTACGACGAACCGATTGCGGAGTATCCGCACAACCCGCAAATCGCGTCCGAATCTCCTTTCCCGCATGAAGGCTTCGGCTTGTCGATCACCGGCGGGTACGTTTATCGCGGTACTAAATATCCAGCTTTGCGCGGAATCTACATTTACGGCGATTACGCGCTCGGGAGCATCTTCGGCTTGCGTCGCGAAAACGGCAAAGTGAGCGACCAGGCGATCCTCCTTCAGCAACCGAAAAATATCATGTCATTCGCTGAGGACCTCGATGGGGAGTTGTACGTTCTCGCCCAGGATGGCGGCATTTACCACATCGTCCGCGGGGCCGAAGAATAGATTAATTCGACCGACTCTGATTCTGACCCTTTTCCCGGCGTGCAGTGCGCCGGTCAAAGGGATTGCTCGGTGCCTGGGCCAATGCGACGAATTTTAGTTGAAGATAAAGTCATCACGAAGGAAGTTTGAGACAAGGAGCACATCGAAACGCGGGTGATGAATCAACTGTCAAAGCTGCAAGGCAGAGCGCGGGGGGGACCGTGAATAATCTGTTGTCCGTCGGCCGAACGGTGGCGCTGCTCGACCAGATGCGAGTTGTCGTCCGCGAGTTTGCCGCGAGAGAGGAAGCTTTAAACCGGGAGTTCAGGAACCTCACCGAAGCCGCGCAGGCGCGTGCCAAAGATGAGTTGGATCGTGAGACACAGCAGGCTGACTCCGAGAAAAATGAGCTGCGGGCGCGCTTCACTTCGATGCTTGATCACGCGCGCGCGAAATTTTCGGTGCGCGAACGGCGTCTCGCCGATGCTTATGGCGCGACGCGCCGGCGTGCGCTCGAATGGGTTCAGCAAACCGAGGACCGCCGAAAATACGCGGTGCAGAAGGGGACCCTCGACGCGGAACGCGGGGAAACAGATTCACTCGCTCGCAACGACGCTGCGCTGGCGGATTTTCAGGCGCGCCTCGCCCAAAACCGCGAATCCTTTTCACAAACGGAAGCAGCCGCGTTCAAAACTTTGCGAGGTTACCGCCGGTTGCAAAAACGGCTTTTGCGCGAGGCTGTTTTGGCGCCGGAGGACGCGAACGCAGACCATAACCAAATCCTCGAAAAGCTGCAGAGCCTGGCAGCGGAAGCCGCCCATGATTTGTCCGCCCTCCAGGAAAACTTCCTCCTGAAATTCTTCCGCATCGCGCCGCTCTGGTGCTGGTTCGTGCTGGCGCTGGTCTCAGCCTTTGGACTGCCATTCGCCGTCGCGCGTCTTAACCTCGGGCCGTGGACCGCCCAGCAGGCTTACGCCACCTCCGCCATTGGATTCGCCTTCGTTCTGGGACTTTTCGCGCTCGGCACCCGCGCGCGGCCTTTGGCGATTCGTCTGACCGACGCGCTTTCCAGGGGGCGAGCCCACCACAATCTCGCGCTGCAAAAAGGACAGTCATGGCACGCCGGCGAAACAGAGCGGATCAAGCAGGAAAGGAGGGGGCGGGTGCACACTTTACGCGAGGATTGGCAGAAGGCCCTCGATGAAGCCGCGCAGGCGCGCGAGAGCCTGCCCGCTCATATCGAGGACAAATGGCGTCGCATCCGCGCGCGCAACGATCAATTCCTCCGTGCGCGCCTTGAGCGCATCGAAAACGAGCAGAAAACAACTCTTGAACATTTCGAGGCCAAAGCGCGCGGGCGGCAGGAAACTCTCAGCGAAAAGCACCGGCAGAATGCCGCCCGGTTGCAGGCCCAATACGAGGATAATTGGGCTACCCTCGCCTCGGATTGGACGAAGACCATTGCCCCGCTTTGGGGCTCCCTCAGCGCGGCTGACGAAGCCGCCATCGCGCACTTCCGTTCGTGGACTTCACCTGTCTGGCAAAACTGGATAGCGCCCGAATCGTTTCAAAACAGCGCGCTCTTTGGCAAACTGGAAGTAAATATTTCCAAATACGCTGCAACGCTTCCGCAAGATCCGCGTCTCGCGCTGCCGCAGCCTGTGCTCTTGCTTCCACTGGTCTTAACGCATCCGCGCGAAGGCTCGGTTCTGTTCGAGACCGCAGCGGCTGGCAAGGCACCGGTCATTGCCGCGGTGAATAATATTATTTTTCGCCTGCTCGCCACGTCGCCGATTGGCAAATTGAGCTTTACGATTTTTGATCCGATCGGCCTCGGCGAAAACTTCGCGGGAGTCACGCATCTCGCCGATTACGAAGCGAATCTGCTGAATGGCCGCATTTGGACGCAACCGGACCAGATTGAAGAGCGCCTTTCCGATCTAAACGAGCACATGGAAAAGGTCATCCAGATGTATTTGCGCAACGAATACGAAACCATTGCCGAATACAATCTGGCCGCGGGCAACATCGCGGAGAAATATCATTTCCTCGTCCTGGCCGATTTCCCGGCGAATTTCAGCGAAGCCGCCCTCAGGCGTTTGCTTCGGATTGTTTCGACTGGCGCGCGCTGCGGTGTTTATACCCTGATTCACTTCGATTCTAGGCACGGCGCGCCTCCCGAGACGCTGTTGGATGAACTGCGCAAAAACAGCATTTGGATCAAACACACCGGGAATCAATTCGCTCTCGTTCATCCGCCCGCTTCGCCCGCAAAGGTGCTTCTCGATAGTCCGCCGCCGCCGGAAGTCGGTAACGCGTTTTTGGAAAGGGTAGGGGAGCGTAGCCGTGGTTCAAACCGCGTCGAAGTTCCCTTCGGTCAGGTTGCTCCACCGCCGCAGGCGATTTGGTCCCTCGATACCGCGGAAGAAGTTCGGGTTCCCATTGGCCGCTCTGGCCCCAACAAACTTGAATATCTGGCGCTCGGGCGTGGGACACGGCAGCACGCGTTGGTCGCGGGGAAGACAGGCTCCGGCAAATCGACCCTTTTCCACGTCATCGTCACGAACGCCGCGCTTTGGTGCAGCCCGGATCAAATTGAGTTTTATCTCGTCGATTTCAAGAAAGGCGTCGAGTTCAAACCTTACGGCACGCGGCATTTGCCGCATGCGCGCGTTGTTGCCATCGAAAGTGATCGCGAATTCGCTCTCAGTGTTCTCCAGCGCCTTGACGAGGAACTGCGCCGCCGCGGCGATCTCTTTCGCAGAGCAGGGGTGCAGGACCTCGCCGGATATCGAAAGGCCGCCCCGGGCGTCGCCATGCCCCGCTCTCTGCTGATCATCGATGAATTCCAGGAATTCTTCGTCGAGGAGGATCGCATTGCCCAGGGCGCGGCCATGCTGCTCGACCGGATTGTGCGGCAAGGCCGAGCCTTTGGAATTCACGTGGTGCTCGGTTCACAGACCCTGGGCGGCGTTTACACCCTCGCTCGTTCCACGATTGGCCAGATGGTCGTCCGCATTGCCCTGCAGTGCAATGAGGCCGATGCTTACCTGATCATGGACGAGAATAACGCCGCGCCGCGTCTTCTCTCGCGTCCAGGCGAAGGCATCTACAACGACATGGCCGGCGCGGTCGAGGGGAACAGTCCATTCCAGGCGGTCTGGCTTCCTGATGCTGACCGCGATGCCGCCTTGCGAACAGTTCGCGAGCGCGCCGATCGGTCCGGGCGCAATTTTCCAGGCCCGATTACTTTCGAGGGAAATGCTCCGGCCGATTTCCGCGAGAACAAATCTTTTGTTGAACTGCTCCGTTCCCGTCCGGCGCAACCGCCGGAAAATGCGCGCGTTTGGCTCGGCGCGCCGAACTCGATCAAAGAGCCGACCCAAGCCGTCTTTTCGCGCAAGAGCGGAAGCAATCTCCTTATGGTGGGCCAGCGCGAGGAAGCGGTTTCCGCGCTCCTTTCGATTTCACTGCTCTGTTTAAGCTCGCAATTCCCGTCCGGAACCGCGCGATTCGTTATCTTCGATAGCGCCGCTCCAGACTCCCCCGAGCGTTCGTATCTGGAGAACGCGCTCCGCGTCATCCCGCACGAAGTGGTCTTGGGGAATACCGACCTCGCGGGCGCGATCAATTCGGTGGCGAATGAACTCACGCGCCGAGCGGAACAGGGCGCTTCTGACGCGCCGAGAATCTTTCTTCTCATTCGCGGCCTGGAGAATTTCAAGAAATTCCGCCCCGAGGATGAATTCGCCTTTTCGGCCGAACGCAGCGAGGGGCCGAACCCCGCCACGCAATTCACGAAGATTTATACCGAAGGCCCAAGCCACGGAATTCACGTGATTGCCGCCATCGATACCTACAACAACGTGAGCCGATTTTTCGGGCGCAAAGGGCTCAGCGAATTCGAAATGCGCGTGCTCTTCCAAATGAGCGCCAGTGATTCGGCCAGCCTGTGCGATGATCCCAAAGCGAGCCAACTCGGCCTCTACCGCGCGCTGCTTTTTAACGAACACGAGGGCACCCTGGAAACTTTCCGGCCCTACGCCTCTCTCGAGCCGGAGTGGCTTCAAACGCTGGCTTTGAAATGAAGTGCCGGCGCGTGCGATTTCAAGCTTCAATGTTTAGTATCCGGAGCGGACGCGATCTCTGTCGGTGAAGGTTTCCGAACACACCGAAAGCCATCCGAATCCATCGTTAAGCAGATGTCGGTGAAACCCGCTTCGTCGCAATTGCGAACCCACGACGTGCAGTTCTCCGCGCTGCTGGACCACGCTCCGCCACGCAGCACTCGTTTCTCACCTTCCTTTGGACCACGCGGATTTTCCTTCTGGCTCGTCCGGTAATACTTCGGGCTGTAAAAATCGTTGCACCATTCGGAGACGTTGCCGATCATGTCGTAAAGTCCCCAGGGATTCGGCGCAAAATGGTTCACCGGGTGCGGCTTGGATTGCGCATTTCCCTCGAACCATGCGTGCGCCTTCAGTTGCTCCGGCCGGTGGCCGAAGTAGTATTCATCGGTCGTTCCAGCCCGGCAGGCATACTCCCATTCGGCCTCGGTCGGCAGACGGTAACCATCGGCCTCAAAATTACACTCCCAGGTCCGCGTGTCATAACATGGTGTTAATCCTTCGGCTTTGGACCGCGCGTTGCAAAATCTGATGGCGTTAACCCAGGTCACCTGTTCGACAGGATTGGCCGGGTTCTTCTGTCTCGATGGGTTGGCCGCCATAACTTTTTCGTAAACGGCCTGCGTCACTTCGTGTTGGTCCATCATGAAACCATCGACCTTTACCGTGTGCGCGGGCTTGGCGTCGATGGGTCCTTCGTTGACGCCCATGATGAATTCGCCTGCTTGAATATAAACCATCTCTGGGCCGAACCCGGTTTTAACAGAAGGCGAAGGCATTGCCTGCGCCGTGCTCCCTGTGATCGCCGATTTTTGGCTGCAACCCGCTCCTGCAACGGCGATTGACCCCGCCAGGATAACGCTCTCCAATTTGGATATAACTTTGCTCACAAACACCCCGCACGCTCTCATGGCTCGAAAAAGTAGAGCGTACGGCGTGATTCCCACCGGGTCGGGCGGCGGAGCACCGCTCGGGATTGATCCCAAATGTGTTTGGCGATTCTGGCCTTCTCGGGCGAATCCCCGCAATTTAACGCCGCGACCTGTTCGAGGTGCATCACCACGCGGTTGTAGCGGCGGCAGAGATCATCCTGTTCACCGGCTGGACCTCGCACGTCCAGATTTCCACAATTGAATCCGTCACCTTGTCCCTTCTGAAGGAGTTCTTTCATCCCATCGGTCCTCGCCCGAACGGCGGAGAGAGGGGTGTCATAGACTTTTTTCGCGCGTGCTTGCGCTTCTCGCACCAGGCTTTCAAGTTCGGAGAGATAAGCGCCAGCCTCTTGATGCGCTTTCTTTTCTGTTTCAAGATTACCCTGCAGATCGGCAAAGAATGCTTCGTACTGATCGACGCGTCCCCGTATCTCTCGAATGAACTCGTAGAGATGCGTCGCGAGGTTCACGCCAACCGTTGGCTTCTCGTCTTGCTTGATCTGCGAAAGGCGTGTCGTTGTGGCGCACACCGGCCGGTCATACATAAATAAAGGCGGGGTGGAATAACTGAGCTTTCGTAATTGGTTCCCATCCAGATCAAAAAACGCGGAAGCCTTCTCCGGTCCTAACGCCTGTTCGACTATTTCCAACGGTGAATAAAGGTCCGCCGCAGCTGGTTCGAGGAAATAAATCAGCGCGTCGCCGGATGGCGCGAAGCTCTTTTCAAAATGAACCACAGTGTCGGGGCCATCGAAATGAAATGGGTAATGGTTCCAATCCTCGAACCACACGCCCCACATCCGCGTTTTCGCCGAAGCGATCGGAAAGGAATAATCGTTGTAAGGCTCATGAAATGATCGCTTGCCGCCGGGACTGACAAAGAACTCACCCATCCAGCGCGCCTCGAAGGGCCGTTGCCAGGCCACTGTTGTGTAGTCGCCGAGGTAGTCTTCTTTGAGCGGTTCCTTGTGCCAGATGCCCGCGTGCTCCACAAATGAAAGCGAAAAACCGCCCTTTTTTGTTTCTATCGAAAGCGAATCAATCACGCGTTTTTCGCCTTCACCCGAAAGCCCCATCGAGACAGCTTGATCCGGTGAGTTCCAAACTGCCACCAGCATACTGTTGCCACCCTCTACCAACCCAACGAACCACTGCGTCGAAGGAAACGACGCACGTGTCCCGGCCATTTTCGCAGGCGCATAACATACATCCGTCCCGACAAAGGATGGGAGAATCCCATAGCTCATCCGGCATTGCTGAATCTCAAACCGGTCGATTCCCTGCTGCGGCACAATCGAAATCAGCCCCTTCGGTGAAATGGAAGCGAGGTAAGAAGTTGCACCGTCCTCTGACGAAATTCGCAATCCAGTCGCCCCCGAACCACCCACAACAGCGACAACAGCGACTGTCCCAACTTTGAATCCGGGCGATGGGAGCACGATTCCCCTGGGCTGGAGTGACTCTCCTTGCACCGCGTGGATTATCAAGCCACCGTCACTTTTTCGAATCTGGCCAATTAGATGCCGGGACTGAAATATCGGTTCGCCAGAGAAATTGCCAAAATTGTTGGGGTCAACTTTCTGCTGATCCGGTGGGAGCGTGAAGGAATTGCCGGCATCGCCAGGAAGTTTGGCATCCCACAATGTAAGACCCGGACCGGTCTTCGGCTCGTATCGGAGCAATTCGCAGTCATCCACCAAAATGCCTCCGCCCATCTCCGCCTCCGGCCCGTGATACGCGTGAAATTCCTTCGACATTCCACCCAAAGTGAACGTGAGAGCGCCATCCTCATCGAGCGCGCAAAAGACCTCCGCCAAGGTCCATTTGTCTTTGGGTACTTTCAGTTCCGCGTAGTTGTAGGCCGCCCATGGCCGATTCGGATTCGAAAGGATCAACGTGACTTTCTGTTCGAGCTCGGATTTCACCCAGCACCGCGCCAGGTAAGCCCCCGCCGGGAGATTCTCGACATGCTGCTCGACCGAGCTGCGAGCCGGAATGGCAAGGCAATGTTGACCGCTATGGGCGCCTCGGGTGCGCACCGAGGATTTTTCCTGGCTATCCGTGGTTACGGACCAAGGCTTCAGTTCCGTTCCATCTTCAAAGGCTGGATTGTTAAGCAGGTTGCCCGCTGCGCGTGTCACCGACGCGGCCATCGCCAGTCCGATCGAAATGGAGACCATGCCGAGCAATGCAGAAGTTCTATTGAATTTGATCATGCGAATTTTACTGGGATGAGTACGGCTTTTGGAGCTTGTCTGTTGTGCGCGAGAAAGAATGCGACCGCTCTCTGTGGCTGTCAACAACGTGGCAATCGAATTGTCGGCCAAATAGAGCCAAAATCCGTGCAAGAACACAAGAACACCAAAAACGGCTATTCTGTCGTCCCAGTTTCGGATACCACAGGTAAATCGACGACGTCACCCGAATTTTACAACGGGCCCGGGGCGGGATTTGGCCGCGGCGGAGGATCTTGCGCCGGTGATTTATGAGGAGCTGAAGCGCCTTGCCGCGGCCCGGATGAGGGCGGAGGCCCCGGGCCACACTTTGCAACCGACCGCACTGGTGCATGAGGCCTGGCTGCGCCTGGGCGCTGACCAGCAGCCCCTCTGGGAAAACCGGGCGCACTTTTTCGCGGCCGCGGCGGAAGCGATGCGGCATGGCGGGCAGCTCGAGCGTGTTGATCTAGGCAGCCTCGAAATACCGCTGCCCATGCCGGAGGAGGAGATCGTCGCGCTTGATGAGGCTCTCACGCGGCTCGCGGACGTCGATGGGCGCGCGGCGGAGGTGGTGAAGCTCTGCTTTTTTGTCGGGTTCACCTAGGAGCAGGCTGCGCGCGAATTGGGTGTTTCGCTCAGCACGGCCGAAAGGCTCTGGTCCTTTGCGCGCGCGTGGCTCTTCCGGGAAATGCACAAAGACCCCTCGCCGAAATAAAGAAATAAACGCGCGTTTGTTGAAGGGTTTTTCAGCGATTTCGCGCATGCTCGAGTGGACGCACTTTGCTGCGCCGTATCATGCCAAGCGCCGACCGACTGATCGAAATCTTCAACGAAGCGAACGGGTGCCCGCCCGGAGAACCGCGGGACCGTTTTCTCGCCGAAACCTGCAAAGAGGACGCGGAGTTAAGGGACCAGATCCTTTCGCTCATCGCTTCCCACCAGGCGGCGGAGGGATTTCTTGAAATTCCCATGCTGCCCGGCGTTTCCGGCGGCACGGAGAAGCCTGGGGATTTTATCGGGCGCTACAAACTGTTGGAAAAGGTCGGCGAAGGCGGGTGCGGCGTGGTCTATGTCGCGGAACAGACCGATCCCGTGCGCCGGCGCGTGGCGGTGAAGGTAATCAAACTGGGCATGGACACGAGCCATGTCATTGCCCGATTCGAAGCGGAGCGCCAGGCCCTGGCAATGATGGACCATCCGAACATCGCCAAGGTGCTGGATGCCGGATCGACGGAGGCGGGGCGTCCATTCTTCGTGATGGAACTGGTCCGGGACATCCGCATCACGGAGTATTGCGACCAGCACAAACTCCAAACGAAGGAGCGGCTGGACCTGTTCATCAAGGTTTGCCAGGCGATCCAGCATGCGCATCAAAAGGGGATCATTCACCGGGACATCAAGCCATCGAATATCCTGGTCACGATGCATGACGGGGTGCCGGTGCCCAAAGTCATCGATTTCGGCATTGCCAAGGCCACGGAGGGACGGTTGACGGACCACACGGTGTACACCCAGTTGCACCAGTTCATCGGCACGCCGGCTTACATGAGTCCCGAACAAGCGGAAATGAGCGGCCTGGATGTCGATACACGCAGTGACATCTATAGCCTCGGGGTGCTTCTCTACGAACTTCTGGTCGGAACAACGCCGTTCGACGGCAAGGAATTGGTCGCGTCCGGGCTGGATGCGATGCGCAAAACGATCCGCGAGAAGGAACCGACGAGGCCGAGCACGAAGTTAAGCCAGGTGCTCGGGGCGTCCGAGGCAGGTTCACTCAAATCATCCACAGGAAAACCGGCCACGGAAGAGGAGAATCTTGTGGCCACCCGTCGTTTGTTTCAGACCAAAGAGACGATTGGATTTTTGCGTGGAGATTTGGACTGGATTGTAATGAAGTGCCTGGAAAAGGACCGCACCCGCCGCTACGACACGGCGAACGGGCTCTTCCAGGATATTCAGCGCCATCTGACGAATGAGCCGGTCGTGGCACGACCCCCCAGCCAACTCTATCGTTTTCAAAAGGCGTTTCGGCGGAACAAGGTCTCGTTCACCGCGGCGGCCGCGGTCGTGGTGGCGCTGGTGCTGGGCATTGGCGTCAGCAGTTGGCAGGCGTTCGAAGCGGGACGCCAGCGCCTTCGAGCCCAGAATGAACGGGACAAATCCCTGGCGGCGAAACTGGAAGCCGAAGAATCCCAGCGCGCCGAAAAGGAAGCGCGTCTCCAGGCCGAAGCGAAGAAAATCAACGCGGAACACGACCGTTACGTCGCCAACATCAATCTCGCCGGGCAGGCGTGGGAGCACGATAACTTCGGCCGGATGCGCAAAGTCCTGGAGGACACGCGGGGCTTTGCCGATCGTGGATTTGAATGGTACTACTGGTAGCGACAGGCCCATTTGAACGTGCTCACCCTCCGGGGTCACCTGGAACACGTCAATTCTGTGGCTTATTCCCCTGATGGCCGGCGCATCGTGACGGCCAGTTCCGACCGGACGACTCGGATCTGGGAGGCGGCGAGCGGTCGGGAACTGACCCGGTTGATCGGGCACACTCACTGGGTAGGCTCCGCGGCTTTTTCTCCGGATGGCCTGCGAGTCGTAACTGCCGCTGCTGATCAGCGGGCCATCGTGTGGCAATCAACCACCGGGCGCAAACTCTTCGAACTCAGCGAACATACCAATGCGGTAAACTCCGCCGCCTGGTCGCCGGACGGGCGCTGGATCGTGACGGGCAGCAGTGATCAGACCGCCCGCATCTGGGACGCGGCCAGCGGGCAATTTCTCCGCAAGCTGGAAGGGCATACGAATGGTATCATTTGCGTAGCTGTTTCACCGGCAGCAAACTTGTCATTACCGGCAGCAGCGATCTTACAGCCAGGGTATGGGAAGCTTCGACCGGCCGGCGTCTGCACATCCTCGACGGAAATGAAACGGAGGTTCACGCGGTCGCGTTCTCTCCGGACGGCGAGAAAATAATCACCGGCGCACTTGATCCGATTGTTAAAATTTGGGACGCCAAAAGCGGGCAGAAACTCATTCAACTCGAAGTGGGCGGAACGGTGACCTCGATAGCAATTTCGCCGGATGGGCGGCGGCTTTGCATCGGAAGCTGGGATTCCGCGGCGCGGGTGTGGGATCTGGCCACCGGAAAAATAGAGCAGACCTTTCGCGGATCTGTGAAAGGGGTTCTGTCTGTAGCTTTTTCTCCAGACGGGCGGCAAATTGCCACTGCGGGAGGCGACGCGATCGTAAAGGTCTGGGAAGGGAACCCGGACCTGCACCCTCTCAGGCTTCAGGGGAATCTCTCGAACGTCCTGTGCGTGGCCTTTTCTCCGAACGGCAAGCGAGTTGTCACCGGCACCGGTTTAGTGAACAGCGACAACAACATCAGGGGTTCCGGAGATCGGGCCGGACAGGTGTGGGACGCAGCCAGTGGCGCGAAATTGTTCGCACTGACCGGCCACGATTCTGGAATTGGCGCCGTGGCTTTTTTCCGGGACGGATCGCGCCTCGTGACAGGCAGCGGCGACCATACCGCGATGGTGTGGGATGCGGCGATCGGCCGCAGCCTCGTTGTGCTCACGGGACATACCGACTCAGTTTGTGCGGTTTCCGTCTCTCCGGACGGGCGCTATATCGTCACTGGAAGCCATGATGAGACGGCTCGCGTCTGGGATGCCGTCACCGGGCGGGAGCTTTTCAAGCTTTCCGGGCACACGGCGCCGGTGAGCGGCGTGGCCTTTTCCCCGGACGGCAAGTGGATCGTGACCGGCGGCCATGATCGCGCTGTCCTCGTTTGGGAGACACCCAACCGGCTCGTCCGCACGATCAAGACGCCCATTGAGCAAATTTACTCGGTGGCCTTTTCGCCGGATAGTCACCGAATCGCCGCTTGCGGATGGGGCATGGGCATGGTTTGGGACACTCTCGATTCGGGCGCGGGACGCGAGCCAATTACGCTGCATGGGTTCGGCAGCCCAATGAGTTCATTGGCCTTTTCACCGGACGGCAAACGAATTGTGACCGGCAGTCTCGATGGAGCTGCGAAGGTCTGGGAAGCTTCCACGGGCCGGGAATTGCTGACCCTCTATGGCCATCGCACGGGGATTAATTCAGTGGCTTTCTCTCCGGACGGGAAACGGATCGTGACCGGCAGCCATGACAGGACGGACCTCATCTGGGAGGCAGCCA